>JAEEPS010000123.1 GCA_016284875.1 Salinivirgaceae bacterium
TATGCAAAAAGCCCAGTATGGGCGAAAGATTTTACCCCCACAGACGCGGACACACGCGGTGTGTCCCTACACCCGTAAACATTGCAAGTACGCGTATTTCGGACGCGGCACGCCACGTCCCTATAAATCCAAAACCCAACTCCTAACACCACCTATGCCTTTCCAACCACATTGTTCATTGTTAATTATTAATTCAACTCCTAATTCCTAAATTCTAACTCCTAACTATTAACTGAACGTTCGGTATCTTTGTTCGTTTTTAAAAAAGTGTCACAATTTCAAAAGGGCGTACAACTGTTGCAGTTCGGCGCGCATAGTGTTCACCGTCTCCTCAATGCTGTAGTTGTGCATAATCTCAACCGCGGTGCCGATGCTGGTCGATACAATCTGCTTGGCAATCACTGTGGTGTCGATGTCGCCGCGAATCTCGCCGCTCGCAATGGCCTTAACCACCACGTTTTTAATCATTTTCGTGCATTCGTCGATTTCCTCGATTTTCCGTTTGTCGAATTCAGGATAATGGCGGAAAGCGTCGCTCATAAGTCCGATGAAACTTACGGGGTCGAACTTCATTCCCTGCGGGTTGAGGCTCCGCAAGATTTTCTCGCCGTAGGTCACGCTCATTTCAATCTGCTCCTTAAGCGTTTGCGCCTGCGGTGCCGACTTGTCATTGAAATGCGGAAAATGCTTGTCAATCACTGCCTTGAACAAATCCTCCTTGTTCGTAAAATGGTGATAGAGCGCACCTTTTGTCAGCCCAATGGCCTCGCTAATGGTGCTTATCGACACCGCCTCGTAACTCTGCTGCAGAAAAAGTTTGTAGGCTTCGTCGATAATGAAATCTCTTGTGTCGTTCATAATCAAAGGTTTACTTCGACTGCCAAATACTGAACGGTCGGTATGCAAATGTAAGGCGGTTTTTGAGTTTGGCAAGAGGTTTTTTTAATAAAATTTCAAAGTGCAATTCAAAGTGCAAAAAACGATATAAACGCTATTTCAAAGTGCAGAATATGGAGAACACCTTGTACTCAAATTGCTTAATCCTTTAAGCAAATGCCATTTTCCCTTTCCCCATCTGTGTTTCCGATTTTCAAATTATTCTTATCTTTGAAATGCATGTGAGTTAGGATTGCGAGAATTATAAAATGCAGTTATCTTTGAATTTTAAAAAGTGATTTCTATACCTTGTAAATATTAGGATGAATTTTCCTCAATTGGCATCGAACATACGGGCTGCGCACTCTGCTTTGCAGCAAAATGCAATGCTTGCCGTCAACCAGAATGTAACGGCACGCAACTGGTTGGTCGGACTGTGGATTGTGGAATTTGAGCAGAACGGCGAAGATAGAGCAAAGTATGGAGAAAAACTGCTTTCGTCATTGGCAAAAGCAATAGAAATCAAAGGTTTGGGCAAATCGATGCTTAACGTGTGCCGTCAGTTTTACAAGGTTTATCCAGAGTTAGGAGTCGAAATAGGGAAATATTTGTTCGCACAGCCCGAAAAGCAAATGGTACAGCCGTTGATTGAAAACCTGCAAATATTAGAAAGTGAGCAAAATATAAAAATCCAGACAGTGTTTGGAAAATCAGAAGAAAAAGACACTCCAATTTTCCAGACACTGTCTGGAAAATCACAAAAGGCTTTAAAACAATCAGATGGTATATTATCGTCCTCGTCTGAAACATTGCCTCGTGTGCCTTCCGATAAATTGTTTGGCAGAATTTCCTTCTCTCATTTTGCAGAATTTCTATCAATTGATGACCCTCTTAAACGCACGTTTTACGAGGTAGAGACCATTAAAGGGTGTTGGAGTGTGCGCGAATTACGCCGTCAGATTGACACTCTCTGTTATGAACGCGCAGGTTTCAGCAAAAATCCAGAGAAACTGTTGGCGCTCGTAAATGAGAAGGCCGATTTGGCACAACCTGTAAATGTTGTGAAATCGCCTTATATATTCGATTTTTTAGGATTGAAAAACGCCGAAGTTGTTGAGGAAAACGACCTTGAGACGCAACTAATCAGCCATATTCAAGATTTCATTCTCGAGTTGGGCAACGGATTTTGTTTTGAATCGAGGCAGAAGCGGATTCTAATTGATAATGAGTACTTTTTCATCGATTTGGTGTTCTATCACAGAGTGCTGAAGTGCCATGTACTTGTTGAACTGAAAACCCAAAAGTTCAACTATGCAGATATGGCGCAACTTAATATGTATGTGGCTTATTATCGGGAAAATATGATGACCGAAGGCGACAATCCGCCTATTGGCATACTGCTTTGCACCGATGCCACAACCGAAATGGTTAAATATGCAACTGCGGGTATGGACGAGAATCTGTTTATATCGAAGTACCTGCTGCAACTACCAGCGAAAGAGAAGTTTATTGAATTCATACATAACGAACTAAACGAATTATAAGAAACAGAAATAGAATTTAATTTAACATATTAAATAACAACGCATTACTATTATTTCGCGTTTACCGAAGCCCACCAATCTTCAGGAAATAAAACAAAGAAATAATAAGTTAGAGGTCGCCATTTTACGGTAACCTGTGTCTCACATAATAAGCAATGCTCACCTTAAGGTGGTGAGTACTTATTTGAGACAAAAGGTTTCTGTGGTGGGCACCTTGGTAAACGCAATAAGGAAAAGCACCTTTTCTTATTGCGTCGGTGATTGATAGTCAATGCATAAAACTATCAATCAATTATGGCAGGGAACAAAAGTTTAAATGCTGCAACAAAGGCAAAAGAAGATGAGTTCTACACCGAACTATCTGACATAGAGAACGAACTGAAACATTATAGACAGCATTTTAAAGATAAAGTAGTGCTGTGCAATTGCGATGACCCACGCATAAGCAACTTCTTCCACTATTTCAGTTACAATTTTGAACAATTGGGGCTCAAAAAACTGATTACCACTTGCTACAAAAGCCAAGAACGCGATTTGTTCAGCCAAAATAATTGTGAGCGAGCCATTTGGCTCGAATACACAGGCGATAGCAACGGCAATCGCGTACCCGACCCCGAAGAGATTGGCATAAATTATTTGAAAGGCGATGGTGATTTTCGCAGCGAGGAATGTATTGAACTTTTGAAACAGGCCGATGTTGTTGTTACAAATCCACCATTTTCTCTATTTCGTGAATATGTGGCGCAACTAATGAAATATAAGAAGAAGTTCGTGATAATCGGTAATCAGAATAACATTTCATACAAGGATGTTTTTGCATATATAAAGGCCGACCAACTATGGTTAGGAAGTTCTTTGTCATTCGCAAAATTCAGAGTACCTGATTATTATGAACCACGCGCTACTCGATTTTGGGTAGATGAAACGGGACAAAAATGGCGCAGTATGGGTAATATTTGCTGGTTTACAAACCTTGATATTGCAAAGCGCCACGAAGAACTAATCCTTTATAAATCATATAATCCCGAAGAATATCCGCATTATGACAACTATGATGCTATCAACGTGAACAAAGTGGCGGAAATTCCGATGGATTATAGCGGTATAATGGGCGTACCAATCACATTTTTAGATAAATACAACCCAGAACAATTTGAAATATTAGGTATTACACAACGAAATGACGACCCATACAAAATCAAAAAATACACAACAGATGAGTATAAAAATGCTAACGATTTGAATGCGAGAGCGGTTCTGATAATTAATGGGATTCCCAAAACGATGTATGCTCGCATCCTAATCCGCCGCAAGCAGCCAGCCGCCTACGTTCAGCCTGATGAGCAATTGCAGCAGGCAGCCGAGCCGCAAAATAAGTACAATGGTAAATAATCTGTAAATCAACCGAATATGAATATTGAACTGCACAAAATCAGCGTCCGCGAACTGACAAACGGTTACGTGGACAATGCCGAAAACGGAGTGAAAGCCTACGGCGGCCGTCTCGATGTGCGCCCGCCTTATCAGCGAGAGTTTGTTTATAAAGAGAAGCAGCGCGACGCCGTAATCGACACGCTCACGCAAGGCTTTCCGCTCAACGTGATGTATTGGGCCGTCCGCGACGACGGAACCTACGAAATTATTGATGGTCAGCAGCGTACAATCAGCATCTGCCAGTATGTGAACGGCGATTTCGCCTATATGTTCCGCTATTTTCATAACCTTCAGCCCGATGAGCAGGAGCGCATCCTGAACTACGAACTCCAGGTTTACATCTGCAGCGGCGAGGAGAGTGAGAAACTCAAATGGTTCAAAACCATCAACATAGCGGGCGAGGAACTCACCGAGCAGGAGTTGCGCAACGCCGTGTATGCGGGCTCGTGGGTGAGCGATGCCAAGCGCTATTTCAGCAAGAACGGCTGCCCCGCAGTGAAAATCGGCAGCGACTATCTGACAGGCTCTGCCATCCGCCAGGAGTACCTTGAAACGGCCATCTCGTGGATTTCCGACGGCAACATCGAGGCGCATATGGGCAACCATCAGCACGACCCCAATGCGGCGCCGCTGTGGCAGTTCTTCCAGTCGGTCATCACTTGGATTGAAACCACTTTCCGCCCAACCAAAGAGCGCAAAAAGATTATGAAAGGCGTCGATTGGGGAATGTTATATAAGAATTATAAAGATAAAGTGATTGATACCCAACAAGTTGATGCCGAAGTCAAACGCCTGATTCTCGACGATGATGTGACAAAAAAGACGGGCATCTATCCGTACATTCTCACGGGCAAGGAGAAGTATCTGTCAATCCGCGCCTTCACCGATGCGCAGAAACTGTCGGCCTACGAGCGTCAGTTGGGCATCTGCCCCGAGTGCGGCAAGCATTTCGAACTAGAGCAGATGGAAGCCGACCACATCACACCGTGGCACGAAGGCGGCAAAACCACACCCGAAAACTGCCAGATGCTCTGCCGCGACTGCAACCGCCGCAAAAGCGGGAAGTAAACTCACACAATCTCCAAGCCTTCAACCTTAGCCAGTTTCTGTCGCAGAGTTTCGCCTTGTGTTTTGCGGATTGAGAGGTCGATACTGCACTGATTGTCAAACTGTTGGTTGGTTTGTTGCGGATTTTCCTCTTTCAGCACGCGCATCACATCGTTCATTGCGGCATAGTCGAATTTTATTGTGAAACGGTCCTGCTCATACTGCTCCACAATCTGATTGTTGGCAATGGCATCGGAAGCGGCTGTGCGATAGGCGTTTATCAAGCCTGGAACGCCCAATTTGGTGCCACCGAAATAGCGCACAACCACAATGAGCACGTTGGTCAGGTTGGCCGACTGAATCTGCCCCAAAACAGGTGGTCCTGAGGAATTTGCGGGCTCACCATCATCGCTGCAGCGATAGGTTTTCATATCGGCACCCAAGCGGAAAGCGTAAACGTGGTGGCGGGCATCGAAGTAGGTCTTTTTCAACTCTTTAATGTGCTGCCGAACCTCGTCCTCAGTCGTCACAGGCCACGCAAAAGCCAGGAAACGACTACCTTTCTCTTTGTAGACGCCTTCGGAATAACCGCTGAGAGTCAGATATTTATCGGTTTCGTCGGACATTGTTGTTGGTTTAATCGGTTAACTGGTGAATTGTTTAGACGTTGAGAAGGTTTAGCGCTTCGCTGTTGAGAAGGTTTAGTTTAAAGTTTAACGGGTTTAACAAGTTTAACGGGTTTAAAATCCTAACTCCTAGTGCCTAATGCCTAGTGCCTAAACTATTTTCGTTTCAATATCCCTCGCTTCTGCATATTTTTCAAGCAGTTGACGGGTATAATCGAACAGTTCAGGCAACAAGGCTGGGCCATCGTATGCATTGACAACCATCAGGAAATGGCTGGTTTCAAGGCTCATAGCAGTGCGTTCCTCATCGCTAGTGGGCGTGCCGAATCCGCTGACCGAGTCGCGCAGAACGGGCAGACAGGCAATATTGAGCGGACCGCGGCCAATGCCGTTGTAAGGCTCGCCCTCGCGCCCGATTCCAGCCACAACATTGCCCACAACCTTGTCGGCATCGAAGCCGCCGATTGAGTAGCCAAACCGCATCGACACAAGATTGACCAAATCCACCATAGTATTTATTTGGTACAAGTTGTTACCCTTAACCAAACGGCGCATCAGAGCCTCGGCGCTGGGGCGGTAGCGGCTCGGGTCCTTGCCGCAATCGGAATACATACGGCGCGTGGCGGCAATCTGCGGCTGCTCCTTAATGGCGTCGGGCGTCAGTGTGCGGCGGATTTCGGCGGTGAGCGCGTCAATCTCGCTCCACAAGCCTTCATTATAACTGGTGTTCAGCACTTTACACTCCATCACACCCAACGCCATTGTTGGGTTGACGGCTTTCAGTTCATTGCTTATAGATACTTCAATCATATTGTTCTATTATTCTGATTCTCAACACCTTCGAACTCCGTCAACTTGCCGTCGATCGTCTGCTTGACAGCCTCCATCAACACTTCGTCCGATTCAGCGGTTATTGGCTTGCCAATCCAAAAATCAACATCGGTGCGCCATTTTCCCATTTGGCGGTAGAAGTTGGTCAGGAACGACTCATCGCCCCAAAACACTTTGGAATCGTGATAATTAATGGCCGCGGGCGCAATGGGAGTGCTGGTTGTCTGCGCAATCTTGAACGACCCGTGCTTGAACGTCGCGGTAAGCGATTCGGCCTTGATTCCGCCCTCAGGGAAGAGTATCACGCCGCCGCCACGGTCGATTTCGGCTTTGATGGCGCGCATTGTGGCAATCAGGCTGCTCTTGCTGCTGCGGTCAACCAGAATCATCCGCGCCAAGCGAACGCTCCAACCCACTATCGGCCAACGGCCCAGTTCTTTTTTTGCCACTATCGAAGCGGGATAGCGCGAGAAGACAAGAAAAATGTCGACATAACTGCGGTGGTTGGCCATCAAAATAACTCGCCGCTCGGGTGCCCGTCCCGAAAAATTCACCTTAATGTTGAGAATCAACAGACTGAAACGTGCCCAATTCTTTGTTATGAAGCGGCTTATGGCTGGACTGCCGAAGCAAATCAGCAACAGTATCAGCCCGACTATCACCAAAACGAGTGAGCCGACAAATAGTATAATCAATCTGACGGTGGCGAGAATTTGTCTCATAATGGCAAAGTTAAGAAAAAAGGGGAGAAGGCATAAAAGGAATTACACCGTCAACTCACAAATCTCGCAGCCTGTAACCTTCACCAAATCGTCGGGCGCAAGTTTTATCTGCATTCCGCGGATTCCGGCGCTGATGTAAATCTCATCGTACAGAATGCACTGCTCATCAAGGTAGGTTGGATATTTCTTTTTCATTCCGATTGGCGAACAACCGCCACGGATATAGCCCGTAAGTGGCTGAAGTTCTTTCACGTGAATCATTTCTGCATTTTTGTTTCCCGATGCTTTGGCGGCCTTTTTCAAATCAACCTCATCGGCACCCGGAATCACACAGACGAACAATCCGGTTTTGTCGCCACGCAGCACCAAAGTCTTGAAAACCTGGCCGATATCTTGTCCCAACTGTGCGGCAACGTGAGTAGCGCTCAAATCCGACTCGTCAACCTCATACTCGGTCAGGCTGTAGTTG
>JAEEPS010000124.1 GCA_016284875.1 Salinivirgaceae bacterium
ATTATCTTTTGGTTAATAAATCCGGAACTCAGGTTTATTTTGATAGCGACGAAAGCCAAGACGGCGACAAGGCCATGGTGACAGGATTGGCAGTGGCAGGTCGCCGCGCCGCCAAGGATGGCGAGATAAACGATTACTTTTCTGTCAACACAACCGGCGCACAAATCTATTTTGATGACAAAGAGACTGATGGTGATAAAGCCATGGTGACAGGATTGGCAGTGGCAGGCCGCCGTGCCGGCAAGGATGGCGAGACGAATGATTATCTTTTGGTTAATAAATCCGGAACGCAGGTTTATTTCGATAGCGACGAAGGCCAAGACGGCGACAAAGCCATGGTGACAGGTTTGGCAGTTGCAGGCCGCCGCGCTGGCAAGGATGGAGAGACAAGTGATTATCTTTTGGTTAATAAATCCGGAACTCAGGTTTATTTTGATAGCGATGAAGGCATTGACGGCGACAAGGCCATGGTGACAGGTTTGGCAGTGGCGGGCCGCCGCGCTGGCAAGGATGGCGAGACGAGTGATTATCTTTTGGTTAACAATGCCGGAACGCAGGTCTTTTTCGACGATGAGGACAATGACGGCGACAAGGCCATGGTAACAGGATTGGCAGTGGCAGGCCGCCGCGCTGGCAAAGAGGACGAAACAAACGATTATCTGACCATAAAACACGAAGGCACAACGGTTTATATTAATGAGGAAGAGGAGGGCACAAAATCCACATATACAGGTTTTGCAGTGGCCGGCCGCAGTGCAGCCACGGATGGTAATGCCGACATTCTGAAAGTGACACAAGACAGCACCCGCGTTTATGTTTCCGGCGGTGGCAGCAAAAGTGGTTTTGGTGTTGAGGGCAAAGAAGGTGCCGGTGGCAAGAGCGGTTTTGGTGTTAGCGAAAAAGGCGCAAACGGCAATGCCGGTTACATGGATGTTACGGCACAAAACTTCTTTGCTGGCTACAACGCAGGTGAGAAAACCACAAGCACAGGTGTTGACAACACTTTTGTGGGCAACAAAGCGGGTATTGTCAACACAACAGGTAAACAAAATGTGTTTATTGGTAAAGAGGCGGGGTACAGTAATACCATAAGCCAAGATAACGTTTTCATTGGCACCCAGGCCGGATATATGAACACAGGTTCGGAAACATTAAATATTTTCAATGCACTGACGAGTTCATATGAGACCGTACCCAAAGGCTCTGATAACGTGTTCATTGGCAACCGCTCGGGTTACAGCAACACAACCGGCAGTACCAATGTGTTTGTTGGCAACCAGGCCGGAGCACGTAATTCCACCGGTTCTAGCAATGTGTTTTTAGGTATTGATGCAGGCTTGAGAAATAACAACGGCGACGCCAATGTGTTTATTGGCAACAATGCAGGCGCCGAAAATACATCGGGCGGATTCAATGTGTTTTTGGGAAATGTTGCGGGACGTAATAATATAGAAGGTAAGTATAATGTTGCACTTGGCTTTGCTGCCGGATCAAGCAATGAGAATGGTGATAATAACGTATTCCTTGGCTATAAGGCTGGAAACGGAGCTACCAAAGCCAATAATTCTATTGTCATAGGTTATCTTGCAGGAGAAGGGTATGGGCATATTTGTGAATATTCTGATAATGTGTTTATCGGAACAAAGAGCGGAGCATGTAACACGGGTGGTTCATACAATGTCTTTCTGGGTAATAATGCAGGTAAAGGAAACAGTACCGGAGAGAAAAATGTTTTTATAGGTGATTCGGCAGGTGTAAATAATATAAATGGTTCAAACAATGTGGTTTTGGGAAAAAATGCCGCAGGTTTGATGGCTAATCTTGACAGTTCCATTGTTATAGGTGTGGATGCTGGCAAAGGCTTGGCAAGTGGATTTAGTAATAGTAATGTTTTCATAGGTTCCAAAGCAGGATATAGCCAAAGAGTCGGTAGGGACAATGTCTTTATTGGTAAAAATGCAGGATACAGCAACGAATCTGGTTATAACAACCTATTTTTTGGAAGCAATGCGGGTCGCAATAGTATAAGAGGATTCGACAACGTCTTTATTGGTAAAGAAGCAGGATATAGTATCGAATCTGGTGATAACAACCTATTTTTTGGAAACAATGCGGGTCGCAATAGTAAAAAAGGAAACGACAATATTTTCATTGGAAATAATGCCGGACACGGACAAAGTTCAACTTTGGGGGATGACGAGTTTTGTGACGGCAATATCGCTATAGGAAAAGATGCGGCATATATGCATACAAGAGGCTCGGGCAATGTCTATATTGGTGAGAACGCAGGATACGAAAACCATTTGGGCGAAGGCAATGTCTTTATTGGTAATAATGCAGGTAAGCACGAGCATGGCAGCCATATGCTTTATATTTCAAGTTCCGAGGACGGATATTCATCTCTGATTTCCGGCAGTTTTCTCAATAAATATGTCAGAATAAATAATCAACTGTATGTTGATAATATTGAGGTGAGCAAGGAAGCCAAATTCAGTTCTATCCGTACTTATGGTTCAATAGTCGCCAAAAAAGAAACCTACCATATCGATAGTCTTTTCAATTTCGACCATCTGTGCAAAGTTGAGACTGATATAGTTAAGGGTAGTTTTTTATTAATCGATGCTGTGGCTTCAACATTAAAGCCATATCAAACTTCGTATGATTTAGGAGCAAGCGATAAACGTTGGAATGGCGTGTATGCGTCAACTATTAATACCAGTGGTGATGCAACTGTAGGCAGCCTTACAACAACAGGTGCTGCAAATGTAGGCAGCCTTACAGCAAACGGCAATCTTACAGTTTCAGGCCTTGTGGCTTCAACACTGAAACCTTCCGGCACTTCGTATGATTTGGGAGGAACCAACAACCGTTGGAATGGAGTGTATGCGTCAACTATCAACGTCAGCGGTAATGCAACCCTTGGAAGCCTTTCAACAACAGGCACAGCAACCGTAGGCAGCATTTCAACAACAGGCTCCATATCGGGTGGTGATATATCAGGTTCAACCATTACAACAACTGGTGCGGCAAATTTGGGTTCCTTATCATCCAGCAGCATTAGCACCAGCTCCATTAATTGTTCGGGTATCATAATTGCCGATGTTTACATGACCACAGCCCACCTTTATTCTGAAGATGCAGACATTAGTGGAAAACTGACTGTTTCTGGCAAAGTGGCTTCAACATTAAAACCCAATGCAACAAACCTTGATTTGGGCGGAAGTGGCTCTTACGAGCGTTGGAAAAGTGTGTATGCGAATGAAATCAATGCCTCAAGTAAGTCTATTTCAGGCACATTTAATTCTACTGGTGAAAACTATGGAAATGGTATTACTTTAGGAGGAACCCAATATTCTAAATACGTAAGTTGCGGTATAAATGCAAGTGGAAGCCGTAATGGCGACCCCGGTTCCCCTGCCACGAATTTTGGAATATACGCGTATGCTTCAGGCAATGGGTATTCATCGAGTTATAAGAATAACAATTACGCAATATATGCAAAAGCCGAAGGCTCTAATGCGAACAACTATGCCGGATACTTTGAGGGATTAGTAAATGTTACTGGTCAGACAACCGTAGGCAGCCTTTCAACATCAGGCTCAATATCAGGCGGTGCAATATCAGGCTCTAGCCTTTCAACGAGTGGAGATCTTACAGTTTCGGGCAGTGTGGCTTCAACCTTGAAACCTTCAGTATCTGGTTCAACTACCGTATCTACTTATGATTTAGGTGGAACTAACAACCGTTGGAATGGCGTGTATGCGTCAACCATTAATACCAGTGGTGCTGCAACGGTTGGCAGCCTCACAACAAGCGGAGATGCGACTGTTGGAACCATTTCAGCATCAAACACAAAAACATCTGGCACTTTCACATCAACAGGTAATAGCTATGGAAGCGATGGTATTAAGATAGGAGAAACCACATTTACAAACAAAGTGGCTTGTGGTATATATGCAAAAGCGAGCGGTGGTGGCACATCAAGTGCTGGAGCCACTAATATTGGCATATATGCGTATGCTACGGGCAGCGGGAAATCAGATAATGTGAGAAACAAAAATTATGCAATATATGCAAAAGCCAGTGGCAATAACGCGGATAGCTATGCAGGATATTTTGAAAATACAAGTGGCAGTGATGGTATTGCTTTAAGTGCAAAAAGCAACAACGGTTGGGCAGGTTATTTTGAAGGTAATGTTTATCTGTCCAATAGTTATTCGTCATCCGACAGTCGTTTGAAGAAAGATGTTCAAACCATAGATGGAGCATTGGGCAAAGTTCTTAAACTGCGCGGTGTAAGTTATTATTGGAAGAACAAAGCCGAAATGGGTGCCGATAGCGCTTACGCCCACAACGATACCGAAAAACACATTGGTGTGATTGCACAGGAGATTGAGCAGGAGTTCCCCGAACTTGTAAAAACCGATCACCATGGTTACAAGACAGTTGAATATTCAGCCATTGCACCAATCCTCATCGAGGCAGTGAAAGAACTGAAGGCCGAGAAAGACGCCCTGCAAGCCGAGAAAGACGCGCTGGAGGCGAAGGTGGAGAAACTGGAGGCGCAGATGCAGGAGATTTTGGAGAAATTGAAATGATAAGACGAGGAATATATAATTGATTCGTTTTTGTAGAGACGTCACAATGTGGCGTCTCTACATGTTTGGGGTGTCTTTTTTTGTTGCATGCCCTAACGGGAGGTTTATCCCTAACCAAACGAATCCAAATGAATCATAACAAATTTGGTTTAGTTCGGGTGAGTTTGGATAGAGAACGTTAAATACGTTATGTGCGTGCAACCAAAAGCCGCCAATTGCAGAGATAAAGAAGATGATGGCGGAATTCCTAAATAAATTAAGTAGATTTGCCGAAAACATAACAGAAAATGTCACCAACGCTCATAGTGATAGTTTTGCTCGTCTATTTTGGCGCGCTCTTTACTATTTCCTATTTCACTGGGAACAAGGCCGATAACGAGTCGTTCTTCATCGGCAACCACAAGTCGCCGTGGTATCTGGTGGCTTTCGGAATGATTGGCACAAGCATTTCGGGCGTCACGTTCATCTCGGTGCCGGGCGAGGTTGGGTTCAACCAGTTCGCCTATATGCAGATGGTCATTGGGTTCTTCTTTGGCTATTGGATTGTTGCAAAAGTCTTATTGCCAATCTATTACAAATACAATCTGACCAGCATCTACACCTATCTCGAAAACCGCTTCGGGCGCACGTCGTACAAAACCGGCTCGGCGTTCTTTCTGCTGAGCCGCGTCATCGGCTGCTCGTTCCGTTTGTTCTTGATGGTGAGCGTGTTACAACTGGCCGTTTTTGACGCGTGGGGCATTCCGTTTGAGGTCACTGTGGTGGCCATAATGGTGCTTATTCTGCTCTACACCTTCAGAGGCGGCATCCGCACCATTGTCTTCACCGATACGCTGCAAACCCTGTTCATGCTTGCGGCGCTGGTAATCACCATCGTATCTGTGAAAAACTCGCTCGGGCTGAGTTTTGGCGGCGTGGTTCGTGAGATTACTCAGTCCGACTATTCGCGCCTCTGGTTCTTCGACAATCCGAAAGAGAAAACCTTCTTCTGGAAGCAGTTCCTGAGCGGAATTTTCATTGTGATTGTGATGACCGGGCTCGACCAGGATATGATGCAGAAAAACCTGAGTTGCCGCAACCTGAAGGACGCTCAGAAGAACATGTATTGGTACGGATTCGCGTTTATTCCTGTCAATCTGCTGTTTATGGCGCTTGGTGCGATGCTCTACATCTATGCCGGCCGCAACGGCATTGCCATTCCCGAGCAGACCGACAACCTTTATCCGATGCTCGCCACGCAGGGCTATCTGCCGCAGGTGGTAGCGCTGTTCTTTGTAGTGGGATTGGTGGCAGCGGCCTATTCGTCGGCCGATTCGGCACTCACCGCGCTCACCACAGCCTTCTCAATCGATATTCTTGAAATTGGGAAGCGCAACCTTTCGCCCGAAGGGCAGACTCGGCTTCGGAAGCGCGTTCACATTGCCATTGCGGCGGTGGTTGCGGTGGTCATCATCATCTTCAACCGCCTGAACGACCGCAGCGTCATCAGCGCCATCTACACCATTGCAGGCTACACCTACGGCCCGCTGCTGGGGCTCTACGCCTTCGGGTTGTTTACCAAAAAGCCCGTCCGCGACCGCTGGGTGTGGATTGTGGCTGTCGCATCGCCGTGCATCTGCATCGTACTCAACTATTTGGCACCAATTTTGCTGAACGGTTACAAAATGGGATATGAACTATTGATAATAAACGGAGCATTGACTTTCAGCGGGTTGTGGATTCTGCAAAAAAAAGAGCAAGGCACGCAACCAAAAGAGGAGTCGGCACGTCTATCTTGTGCAACAAATGAAATTTTGAAATGACTGGTACTATTGATTGGGACGAGCTGGTCAGATTATGTAAAAAGAATCGGCCCGATGCGCAGTTGAAAGTTTATAACTTGCTGTCGTCGAAGATGTTCGCAGTGTGTCTGCGATACGCCAAAGACCGCACCGAAGCCGAGGATATCCTTCAGGACGGGTTCTTGAGGGTTTTTACAAAAATCGGCCTTTTCGATTTTAAAGGCTCTTTCGAAGGCTGGGTTCGCCGCGTGGTTGTGAATTGCGCGCTCGAGCGCTACCGCAAGCAGAATCTGCTCTACAGCGTGAGCGAGATTGCCGACTACGACACCCATCTGGTGGCCGATGATGTGCTGAGCGAGATTTCGGCCGGTGAGTTGATGCAGATGGTGCAGGGGCTGACTCCTCAATACCGGATGGTGTTCAACCTTTATGCGATTGAAGGTTATTCGCATCAGGAGATAGGGCAGATGCTTGGCATCTCGGAGAGTACGTCGAAATCGAACTTGTCGCGAGCAAGGTGCATTTTGCAGGAGAAGGTTGAGGCTCTTTACGGACAGCGCCGGCAGGATGTGAAATTATTGAGTAAGTAGAAGTTAAATGAGATGGTTATGAGTTTGAAAAACATTGACAAGATTTTCCGCAAAGGGTTGCACGATAGCAGCCATGCAGCCCCCGATTATGTCTGGGGTCAGATTAGCGACAATCTGGCTTCGGGCCGACGAATGAAACGCCGTTTTTGGCTTTCGGCTGCGTCGGTGGCGCTGCTGTTAGGCTTTGGTGGTGTTTGGCTCGCCACCGATGGAGGAAGTCAGCCTCAGGTAGCGTCAGAGAAGGCAACCAACCCGCAACCCGAAGTGCATGCCGCCGAAATGCTCGAGGCACCCTCGTTCGCCGACAGCGCAGTGTATGTCAAGGATGAAGGATTGAAGGAGTGAGTGCGTGCGCAAATCTCGTATCGATAAAAAAACGTTTTGCACTTTCGCTAAAAAGCATTTATTTCGTTGCGTTAATAAAAACAAAATGGTGAACAATTTGAACAGCAAACAGTGGTGGTGGCGCCAGTCCGAAATTAAAGTGGAGGATTAGCCCGTCGGTTTGTTGTAAGATTTAAGCCCGTAAGCACTC
>JAEEPS010000033.1 GCA_016284875.1 Salinivirgaceae bacterium
TTTTACTTTTTGTAAAAATTCATTTCGTCAATATATTCCCACGCCTTTTCGGGCACAAAGAAACGCACGTCTTTGCCATTGGCGATGCTTTGGCGGATGAAACTCGACGATATGTCAATCTGCGGTGCGTCAATCAGTTGCACGTGCGGGTGCGTGTGAAAATCGGTTCGGGGGCAGTTCGGACGCGGGTAAACCATTATCCGATAATTGCTTAGCAGCAACTCGTAGTTCTTCCACTTGTGCAGGGTGGCCAGATTGTCCTCGCCCATAATCAGTGTGAACTCGTGGCTTGGGTGCTGCTCGCCCAAATAAGCCAGAGTATCAATGGTATACGATGGCTTCGGCATTCGAAACTCAACGTCGCAGGCGCGGAACTTCGGAAAATCGCGCAAAGCGAGATTCACAAGGTGCAGACGTTGGTAGTCGTCTAAAAGTTGGGCGCGCTGCTTGAGCGGGTTTTGCGGGCTCACAACAAACCAAACTGCCTCAAGGTCAGTGTATTCCACAATGTAGTTGGCCAGTGCCAGATGCCCAATGTGGACAGGGTTGAACGAACCGAAGTAGAGCCCGACCTTCATTGCTAACGGTTCAGAAAATCAGTCACTTTGGTGTAAGCCTCGCTGCAGGCCGTTTCCAGAACGTCGTTCACAATGGTGATGTCGAACTGATTGGCGTACGATATTTCCTCTTCGGCCTTGGCCACGCGGCGTTCAATCTCTTCGGGGGCGTCGGTGGCGCGGCCCACAAGGCGGCGGCGCAACTCCTCAACCGACGGCGGCATAACGAAAACCGACAGTGCGCGGTCGCCGAATTTCTTTTTCAGATTGACTCCGCCCTTCACGTCAACGTCGAAAAGCACGTGGTTGCCTTTGCCCCAGATGCGCGTCAACTCGCTTTTCAGCGTGCCGTAGTAACGGCCAGCGTAAACTTCTTCCCACTCCACAAAGTCGTCATTATCAATGCGTTTCTTGAACTCTTCGGCGGTCAGAAAATAGTAGTCGACGCCGTTCTGTTCTGTTCCGCGCGGCGCACGGCTGCACGCCGAAACCGAGAACTCCAACTTCAAACCCTTTGACAGTAAGTGTTTTACGATGGTTGTCTTGCCCGAACCCGACGGCGCCGAAAATATCACAATCTTTCCTTCGTCCATAACTAATTCATTTGGTGTGTTTTAATTATTTTTCTCTAACCAAACTAATCCTAAATTAATCCGAAAATTCTGTTCAGTTTGGGCTCGTTTGGTTAGAGCCTTTTCCGTGTTTTTTGTGTGTTCCGTGGTTAAAAATCACAGCACGTTAAGCGATTGCTCCTTAATTTTCTCCAATTCGTCCTTCATACATACCACAAGTTTCTGCATTTCCGAGTCGTTGGCTTTTGAGCCTAAAGTGTTGATTTCGCGGCCGATTTCCTGTGCGATGAAACCCAACTGACGACCTGCGGCCTCCTCGTTCATTGAGTCGAGAAAATACTTGCAGTGGTTGGCCAAGCGCACTTTTTCCTCGTTGATGTCGAGTTTTTCGATGTAGAAAATCATTTCCTGCTCAAGGCGGTCGCGGTTGATGTTCTCAAGTTTGATGAATTCTTCAAGGTCGCCTTTGATGCGCTCTTTGATGCGGTCGATGCGCGGGCGCTCATACTGCGGCACTTGCGCTAAATAGTTCTGAATGTTGCTGATACGCGTCGATAGGTCCTTCGCCAGAGCCACGCCTTCCTGCTTGCGGAAAGCCACCAGTTGGTCGGCGGCGTCTTCCACAGCCTTGATAATCAGCGCCCAATCGGCTTCGTCGAGTTCGTCGCGGCCCGTTTTCATTGCGTCGGGCAGGCGGATGATGGTCGACAGCAGTTCGGGGCCCGTCTGAATGCCCAGTTCTGCGGCTATCTTGCTCAATTGCTGATAGTAAGCCTTCACCACGTCGGTATTGATTTCGGCGGCGGCGTCAACGTTGTTCACTTCAGTGTAGATTGAAATGTCTACTTTGCCGCGTATCAGTTTGTTAGCCAATATGTTCCGAATTTCCATTTCCTTCTCGCGATAGTCGTTCGGAATTCGGCTTGTCAGGTCGAACTGTTTGCTGTTCAGGCTTTTGACTTCAACCGTTAGTTTTTGATTTTTGATTTCGCAGGTTGCTTTTCCGAAACCTGTCATTGATAGTAGCATATCGTTGATTTTTAAATTGTTACCTATTTATCTCGATAAAAGTTTGATGCCCCGCGCCATAATGGCCACGTCGTTGCGCAGTTGGTAGTCTTTGGCGTAGAAAAGGTCGGTTTTCTCGCATTGCTCGGCGGTTGCGCTGTCGCCATACTGAATGAGCGCAAGGTTCAGCACGCCGCTTTTGATTTTCGGCAGCACGGGGTTGGCGCTTCGTCCAGAAAATCCCACCCAAGTGCGTCGGCCCGCCAAGACGCTGAAAATGTTGCGGTAGAGCCGTCCAGGATGTCCGCAAACGAACCACAGAACGGGCGACGCGGCCAGCAGCACCACTGCCGCCAGAATGTCGAACGTGCGCTTGTTGCGGACGTTCTGCGGCTTCACTATCGTGTTGAAATTCACCGTGTAAAGGTCGCCAGCGGTGTCGATTGAGTTGCTGCCGATGATTGACAGACTCTCGGGCGGCGCAATTTTGAAGTGCACTTCGTTGCCGTCCAGTTGCAGCATTTGCCCGATGATTTGCTGCGCGGTCATATCGGCCGAACAGAAAATCAGTTCGTCTATCTTGTTGATTTTCACAATTTCGGATATTTGGCTGATGTCGCCGATGGCCTTGCGGTCAGCCTGCCCGTCGGGATTGATGAATCCCGCGTATTGGTATTTGAGCGACGATTGGTTCAGCACTTCCACCACGCGTTCGGCTTCGGCCTGCGTGCCCACCACGGCGATGTGCGATTTGCGCCCCATATCGAATTGGAACCTTGACGGCCAAATGACGCCAACCAACACTCGGAACGCATTGATTGCCAACAGGCTGAATCCCGTTCCGAACATTATCATTGCTCGCGAGAAACGCATATTTTCGGGCAGCAGCGCGTAGCCAACCAGAATGACGAGCGTTCCAGCCACAATTCCGCGCGAGACGGAAAGCGGTTTGGCCTTGCTCTCGTATCCGCCTGAATAGTAGATTGATAGCGCCCAAATCAAGACGTAAATCGGTGCCACAATCGAGAAAAATTCTGTCGGGAACGTGTGCCCTTCAAAAATGTAGGCCGACCATTTGGTGCCCAGCAGCGCCATTCCGCCGTACATTATGGCCACGTCGGCCAGCGGCAGTGCGATGCGTTTTGCAAATCGGCTCACAATGGCCAGAAAAGCGCGGAAATAAATTGCGCAATTTATTGTGAATGAGAAAATTGCTGCATTGCGTGCGCTCAAGTTCTTCTGCGCGAAAATCGACATTGCGTTGTAGAACATTCGCACGTAGTTCACGCTGCCTTTTTTGGTGCTCTCGCCCTTGTAGTGGATGATGCGCGTTTCGGGGAAGTAATAGTTCTTGTAACCGCCCTTTATAATCCTGTACGACAGGTCGATATCTTCGCCGTACATAAAAAAATCTTCGTCGAGCAGGCCCACCTTGTCGAGCGTTGTGCGGCGCAGAAGCATAAAGGCGCCAGCCAGCACGTCCACTTCGTTCACGGCGTCCTTGTCCAGGTGCCCCATATAGTATTGGTTGAACCGCCGCGACTTCGGGAACAGGCTCGACAGCCCGAAAATCTTGTAGAAAGCCACCATTGGCGACGGAAATCCGCGCTTGCTCTCGGGCAGGAAATTGCCCTTGCCGTCAATCATTTTCACGCCCAGGCCGCCCGCGTCGGGGTGCGCGTCCATAAAGGCCAGCGTTTTGCTGAAGGTGTCTTCTTCAATCAGCGTGTCGGGGTTGAGCAGCAGCACATATTCGCCCGTCGATTGGCGGATGGCCTGATTGTTGGCCACGGCGAAGCCCGTATTGCGCTTGTTCTCAATCAGTTTCACTTGCGGAAACTTTTCGGTCACCATTGCGCACGAGCCGTCAACCGAGTTGTTGTCAACCACAAATATCTCGGTGTCAATACCTTGCGCGGCCTTCAGAACCGAGTGCAGGCACTGTTCCAGAAAATATTTCACGTTGTAGTTAACAATTACGACCGAAAGTTTCATAGCCCGTTTTTAACCGTTGCGAAAATACAGTTTAATTTAAGATTTGGGAATTAGAATTTAGGAAATAGGAATTTGGGGTGAAAACTAATATTTGTAGGTTTTCGATGATTCGGATTTTTTGGGAGGAATGGTTCTTATAAAAAAGGGAGCCACGTGGGTTCCCTAATGCTTTACAACAACGGGTTGTTGCCAACCCCTTGAACGGCATTACAAAAATGCAATAATTTTTATTGTAGTTATTGGTAATGCGGATTTTGGAAGGGAAAAAACTTTGCAACATTAAATTATGTTGTAAATTTGCCATTGCCGAAATCCCACTTATCGTGTAAGACGCGAGCCGAGGTTTAGTGGTCGTGCTACGGCGTTTGAAGGTCTGCGGTGGGGTTACAAAGGATGAGGATTTTATAACCGTTACCGTTAATGCGGTAGCGGTTTTTTTGTGCTTTGCCGCCGCTAAAGTTTTAGATGACGCAGATATCTATCTTTTTGTCGATTATCCGATTCGCCGATTAAACCTCTTACAAAAAGCATATTGCTTATTTGTCAGAACCAGAGCGAATCTTCATCAATTCGTCATTGGTTATAACAAACTCAACTTTTTTGCCTGTTTTATCACCAAAATATCGGTAGCACACATTTTTTCCGTCATTAATCACTGTTTGGAAGAATTGCCCTGCCGACATGTCGTTTATAATGGCTTTCGTGTTTTCGATAGTGCTGGATTTGAGTAATTCAATATTGACATTGTCCATGTTTGCTTGGTTTTCATCAATATCGTATGTATAAACAACATTGTCGTCTTCAAGTTCCATATCTTTCAGTGTGGTCACAGGATCCACTTTCATTGGCAGTTGAATTTTTGTGCTTTTTATCATATCAAGAAGCAAATCGTGGCTTGAAACCTTTGTCTTGTTAAGTATTGATTTTATTTGATCGGGGGGTAATACAATATTCATCTTTTCTCCGGACTGATTACCAATAATCTTATACTCTAAGCCGATGTTTTCCTCTACCATTATTTTCAAGAGGTTTTGCGAATTCTTCTCTGCTGCCATCAGGTTGGCTACTGTGTTGGCAAACTGCTCTTTGTTTTGTTCCAGAGCCTTGATGTTGGCAAATTGTTCGTTCAGTTTTAGTGTCATCACTACGTTTTCTTCTTCAAGTTCGACATCTTCTCCAACACCAGCCAATCCCATATCAAAAGGACAACTAGATTTTGCCAGGTTTACAGCAATTTGTAATCTGCTTTGGTTGCACGATGTGCCGGCCAACATAAAAACAGCAAACAGTGTCGCCGTCAGAAGAGAGGAAATAAATCTGCTTTTCATTTTGTTTAATTTTCAATGAAACAAATCTATGGTATTTTCTTTATTTGATAATAAGCATTTTGAATTTTTGAGTCCGAATTGGGAGAAACGGCTTAGTTCTATTCATTATTAATATGTAAAAGAACCGATTTGAACACCGAATTAAGAAAATACTTTCCGTGTAAAAATGTTTTGGTACGCTTTTTGCAATTCTCTGCGCAGAACGATAAAAAGAACTATATGTTAACATTCGTCGAATTCATCGAAAGATCAATCAAGAGAAATTGGGACCTTCCTGCATTGAGCAACTATCGCGAAGCACCAATGAGTTATGGCCAAACGGGCAAGATGATTAAAAAGATTCATCGCGCGTTTGCCGAGTGTGGAATTGCTGAGAATGAGAAAGTTGCGCAGGTTGGACGTAATAATGCCAATTGGGCCGTAACTTTCCTTAGTACAGTGTCTTACGGTACAGTGTCGGTTCCAATTCTGCAGGATTTCTCAATTCCTGATCTTGTAAACACCATCAACCATTCTGATGCGGTGCTGGCGTTTGTTTCTGACTATATCTTCGAGAAGATGGATGTCAGCAAATTCCCGAACGTCAGAGGTTTCATCTCGCTTGATGATTTCCGCGTTCTTCACTCGGACGACGAAAAAATTAAAGAAGCATTCTCAAAATTCAACGCCAATATTGATGTAAACCGCGACAATTTCGCGCTCAAGCACATCGAACATGATCATTTGGCAGCAATTAGTTATACATCAGGTACTTCGGGCCACTCGAAGGGCGTTATGCTTACTCACGGGAACTACGCCACCAACGTAGAGTTTGGTACAGAGGTGATTCCGTTCAAGGCCGGTGACCGCATGGTATCGTTCCTGCCTTTGGCTCATGCCTACGGAATGGCGTTTGAGTTCCTGACGGAGTTTGCTTTCGGAGTACACATCACCTTCTTGGGCAAAATTCCTTCGCCGCAAGTGTTGGTTCAGGCTTTCGCCGAAATCAGACCGGGTTTGATTGTTGTGGTTCCGTTGATTATCGAAAAGATTTACAAGGCAAAAATAAAACCGGCAATCAGCAAGGGCCTGCCGAAATTCCTGTTAAGCGTGCCTGTTCTGCGCCGCGTTGTTTATAGCAAGGTTCGCAAAGAACTTGAAGAGGCATTCGGCGGTAATTTCTACGAAGTGATTATTGGTGGTGCCGCTCTGAACAAAGAGGTTGAGAGTTTCTTGAACCGTATCGGTTTCCGCTACACAGTTGGTTATGGAATGACCGAATGCGCGCCAATCATCTCATACGCACCATGGGACACCGCCCGCAAGTTTAGTTGCGGTTATCCTATCCGTCGTTGCCAGATTCGTATCGATAGCCCTGACCCGGCAAACATTGAGGGTGAGGTGCTCGTCAAAGGTACTCAGGTGATGAAGGGATATTACAAGAACCCAGAGGCCACAGCCGCCACATTCGACAGCGAAGGCTGGTTGAAGACTGGCGATACCGGCACCATCTCAGCCGATGGCTACCTGACATTGAAAGGCCGCTGCAAGAATATGATTTTGGGCGCATCGGGTCAGAATATCTATCCGGAAGAGATTGAGGCTCAGATTAATAACTTGCCGTACGTGGTTGAGTCGCTTGTTGTTGAGCGCGGCGGCAAACTTCATGCACTGATTGTTCCCGACATTGAGAAAGCCGAAAAAGACGGTTTGGACAAAGAAAAAGTCCTGCTTGAGTTTGAGAAGAATCAGAAGGAACTTAACAAGTTGATGCCCAACTATATGGCAATATCGAAGATTGAGTTGCAGGAAGAGGAGTTTGTTAAGACACCGAAGAAGAGCATCAAGCGTTATCTGTATAATTGATAGTTTGTTAAATTTTGTTTTCATAGGTAGGGTGAGGGGTGCGCCGCGAGGTGCACCCTTTATTTTTTTTCGAAAACCGAAAGACTTTTTGCGCATACATCCCTGATTAATACGATTATTCGTTACATTTGTAAAATCGAGTTCAGGATTACATTATAACACACATATTTATAATAGGTATGCGGAAGGTTTTATTTTCAGTCGTTGTGTTGATGACTATGCTGCAGTCGGTTATGGCTCAGCGAATTACACGTACCCAATATATTGATAAGTATAGCAAGATTGCCGTTCGCGAGATGAACCGCGTGGGCATACCGGCAAGTATAACACTGGCGCAGGGCATCTTGGAGTCGGGCGACGGCAACAGCACGCTGGCGCGCAGGGCCAACAACCATTTCGGCATCAAGTGCCACAAGGACTGGAAGGGAGAGTCGATGTACCGCGACGATGACCTTCCGAATGAGTGTTTCCGCTCGTATAAGGATGCCGACCAGTCATTTGTTGACCATTCGGAATTTCTTTGCACCCACAAGCGCTACGCATTTCTGTTCGACTACGGAACAACTGACTATAAAAGTTGGGCAAAAGGCTTGAAACAAGCAGGTTACGCAACAAGCCCCACATACGCCGAGCGTCTGATAGAGATTATTGAGCAGAACAATCTGATGCGTTTCGACAAGAGCGTAGAACCAGAATCGACACCGGAGGAACGCACCGAGATTGCCGAACAGACTAACAACTTTATCGAGGTTGATGTGTTCGATATGGAAGTCTCGCCGTTTGGCAACATCAAGACCAACAATGGGGTTGACTATGTTGAGGTTCTGCCAGGCGACAATATTGAGAACATTGCCGCCCGTTACGAGTTGGAGCCGTGGCAGTTACGAATGTTCAACGACATTGAGTCAAAATCCGTCAAACTGAAAGTCGGACAGCGCCTGTATATCAGCCGCAAACAGTCGAAAGCAGAAAAACAATACAAGACTCATACAGTGAAGAAAGGCGAGACAATGCACGATATTGCCCAACAATACGCCATCCGCCTGAAAGCGCTCTACAAACTCAATTTGATGGAGGAAGGCACGCAACCTAACGAAGGCGACACCATCCAGTTGCGGAGGAAGGCAAAGAAGAAGTGAGAATCAGCAATACGGATATAAACGGGAAAATAATCTGATAAACAATAAAATACGATTGTCATGAAACGCATTATCACTCTAATGTTTGCCGCAGTGCTTGCAGGGCAGGCTTGGGCACAGGAGTTTACCAGTGGCAAACTGACATACTCTGTTATGGGTAGTACAAAAAATGTATCAGTCACTAGTGCAGCACGCAATATTACAGGTTCATTATCTATTCCTTCTACAGTTGTAAATGGTGGGGTAACTTATACGGTTACTAGTATCAGTCAATATGCGTTTTTAAATATCAGTGGGATACAATCAATAACTATTCCTAGTACAGTAACAGCCATTGCCGACGCACTAGCCGAAAATTGTCCATCTCTGACAACTATCATTGTAGAAAGCGGCAATTCAAAATATACATCGGTTGACGGGGTTTTGTTTAATAAAAGTATGGATATATTAAAATACTACCCTTCAGCTAAAACCGGCGCTTATGACGTACCAAATACAGTTGTGAGTATTGCTGCCAATGCGTTCTCAGAATGCAGCAGTCTAACATCGGTTACCATTCCAAATTCAGTAGAAATTATTGGCGAAGGTGCATTTTCACGATGTGAAAAATTGACAACGGTAGTTATTTCGGAATCAGTAGCAAGCATCCCTAAAAATGCCTTTTGGAATTGTAAAAAATTGACTACGATAGTCATTCCTAATTCCGTAGAATCAATTGGTTATGGAGCATTTTCCTCATGTCAAGGATTATTGTCGATAAGTATTCCTTCATCAGTTATTACTATTGGTGATTATGCATTTTTAAGTTGCGTTAAAATGACAGAAATAATTGTGTCAAACGATAATCCTGATTACTCATCAGAAAATGGAGTCTTATTTAATAAGAACAAAACAGAATTAATTTGTTGTCCTGGAGGTAAAACGGGCGTCTATTCTATTCCAAATTCTGTAGAAAGCATTGGGCTCAGCGCTTTTTCTTATTGTGGAAAACTAACCTCCATTACTATTCCTGAATCAGTTACAAGTATCGGAGAACAAGCGTTTAGAGGTTGCACGGGTCTGTCTTCTATAACAATTCCAAAATCGGTTACAAACATTGAAGATGGATCGTTCAGTTCATGCAGTAACTTGACGGAAATAATTGTCGCGGGCGATAATACGAAATACTCTTCAGGAAATGGTGCTTTGTTAAATATTGACAAAACAACATTGATTAATTGTCCGCCAGGAAAAACATCATTTATCATTCCCAACACAGTGTCAATTATAGCCCCCAAAGCGTTTGTTACTTGTGAAAAAATAGCATCAGTAACCATTCCAAATTCCGTAGAAACAATAGGACAAAATGCATTTGAGAATTGTAGCGCTCTTAAATCAGTTACCATTCCAAATTCCGTAAAAACAATAGAACAGGGTGCATTCGCTAATTGTGGCGCGCTAAAATCAGTAACAATAGGGAGTTCTGTAACAAAAATTAAGGATCTAACATTCGCAAATTGTTATAATTTGGTTTTTCTAAGTATTGAAGGCAGTGTTACAAGCATCGGTCGTTTTGCTTTCGGGAGTTCCCCTCTTAAGTCGATTGCATACAATGGAACTAATGAACCATATATAGATTATTTAGGTTTTGGGTCAGCAGATGAAAACACTACTACTGTGTGTCTGCCAGCGGATTATGGGAACAGTACGTGGTGTGGGTTCAAAAATATAATTAAAGGTCATGATATAGTTCCAACACCAGCAGTTGCTCCCACTTGCACGGAAACAGGTTTGACAGAGGGCCAGCATTGTTCAAAATGCGGAAAAATAATTGCAGAGCAGAGTGTTGTCTCGGCTACTGGTCACACAGAAGTGCCAGATGCGGCAGTTGCGGCAACGTGTACAACGGATGGTAAAACAGCAGGAAGCCATTGCTCGGTTTGTGATGCTGTAATTGTGGCACAAACTGTTATCCCTGCACCTGGCCATACAGAAGTCGTAGATCATGGTGTGGCTGCTACATGCACAACAGCAGGAAAAACAGATGGAAAGCATTGCTCGGTTTGTAATGCAATAACTGTGGCACAGACAGATATCCCTGCAAGCCATACAGAAGTTATTGACCCCGGTGTGGCTGCGACTTGCACAACACCAGGAAAAACAGAGGGAAAGCATTGCTCTGTTTGTAATGCCATAATTGTGGCACAGACAGATATTCCTGCAGGTCATACAGAAGTTGTTGACGACTCAGTGCCGGCGACTTGCACAACACCAGGGAAAACAGAAGGGAAGCATTGCTCTGTTTGTGATGCCATAATTGTGGCACAAGAGGATACGCCTGCCCTTAAGCACAGTTATGGTTCACCAACTTATACATGGAGTGCCGATGGCAGGTCATGCACGGCAAAAGTTGTTTGCACGCGCGATGCCAATCATACCGAGACTGAAAACGCCACAATAACAAGTGCAGAAGCCGTTGCTGCGACATGCGAAAACAAAGGTACAACCACCTACACTGCGAATTTTACCGATGAAAAATACTCTACGCAGACAAAAAACATTGCAGATATTCCGGCTTTGGGGCATAGTTTTGGTACTCCTTCATACACATGGAGTTCAGACGGCAAGTCGTGTACGGCAAAAGTTGTATGTTCGCGCAATTCAAATCATACAGAGACTGAAAAAGCCACAATCACAAGTGCCGAAAGCGTTGCTGCGACATGCGAAAACAAAGGTACAACCACCTACACAGCGAATTTTACCAATGATAAGTTCTCGCAGCAGACAAAGTCAGTTGTAGACATTCCGGCTTCGGGTCATAATTTTGGTACTCCTTCATACACATGGAGTTCAGATGGCAAGTCGTGCACGGCAAAAGCTGTATGTACGCGCGATGCCAATCACACCGAGACAGAAAATGCCACTATCACAAGTGAGGTAACAACAGCCTCTACATGCGAGACGGTTGGTACAACCACCTACATCGCGAATTTTACCAATAGCATGTTCTCTAGACAGACAAAAGAAATTGAAGATGTTCCGTTGTCTGGACATAAATATGGCACACCAACTTATACATGGAGCGATGATGGAAATTCTTGCACGGCAAAGATTGTGTGCCGGTATAATTCAAATCATGTAGAAACAGAAAATGCTACAATTACAAGTGCAGTGGCATTTGCCGCCACCTGCCAAAACAAAGGCATTTCCACTTATACCGCTACATTCACAAACAATTTGTTCGCGACGCAAACAAAATCCGTAGCCGACATTCCTACAGTTGGCCATACGGAAACAGTAGATGCCGCAGTTGCAGCAACATGTGCTAAGCCAGGATTGACGGAAGGCAAGCACTGCTCGGTATGTGGTTATGTTATAGTGGCACAAAACGAAATACCGGCTTTGGCCCACAAAGAGGAGATTCGACCTGCAATTGAGGCGACATGCACAGAATCGGGTAAAACCGAAGGCAAGTATTGCTCGGTTTGCAATACTGTTTTGGTTGCTCCTAAAACCATTCCTGCTAAAGGACATACTATTGTTACTGATTCTGCGGTTTCTGCAACATGCACCGGAAAAGGTTTAACCGAAGGCAAGCATTGCTCAGTTTGCAACACAATTTTTGTGAAGCAGAATGATATTCCGGCCTATGGTCATGAATTCCTGGATTACATCTATAACAACGATGCAACCACCGAAGCCGATGGAACCGAGACAGCATTTTGCGGTCATGGTTGTGGCGCGAAAGACACACGTACTGCTAGAGGCACCAAGATTGTGTATATACCCGAACAAGGTGGTGTTGCCGTCAACGAAACTGCCGCTGATCAGTTGTTGATTTACGCCCACCACAAAACCATTGTGGTTGAGAATGCCACAGATGAAATCCGCGTTTACGATGCAATGGGCAGAATGATTGATAGGGACGCGATTAATTGCGTCCGTACAGAAATCCACGTCAACACGGTAGGCCTTTTCATTGTGAAGGTTGGCAATGTGGCGAAACGGGTATTGATTTATGAATGACATTTGTAGAGACGCCACATTGTGACGTCTCTACATATTTGGAATAAATCGGATAAAATCAGTTAGGATTATAATTATCAGCGACAATCTGTTAAATCAGCGTTCCCGATAGTTATCGGGACAGTGTTCTCAAAACGGACGCAAGCATCCTACACAAATTTCAATTCACATCCTTCCGTCTTGAATCCGCGTAAGAAATCCGCTACAGGCATACGTTTTTTGCCAGCCAGTTGGACATCGCTGAGCGCGATTGTGCCGCCGCTGACGTACACCTTCAAATAAGATTTGCCATCAGTGCTGACTTTGCCAAAAGGTTGGTTGTGTGCGCATTGCTCGAACTGCCCGCTGAAGATTTTCATTGGTTGCGGTTCTTCGTTGTCTTTCCGCAGATTGCTGAAAGCGGCAGGATAGGGGCTTAACCCACGAATTAGGTTGATGATTGTGGCAGGTTCGGCGTTCCAATCGATGCGGCAGTCGTCTTTGAAGATTTTTGGAGCGCTTTTTAGAATGCCGTCGGCGGGCATCAGTTCGCTTTGCGGCGTGCCTTTGGTGTTGCCAGCGCAGATGGCTTCAACGGTGCGAATCAGCAGTTGCGCGCCAACCACCATCATGCGGTCGTGGATGGTGCCCACATTGTCATCGGGGCCGATGCTTATTTTCTCGTATTGCAGAATGTCGCCAGTGTCAATCTCGTGCTTCAGTAGGAAAGTGGTAACGCCCGTTTCGGTCTCGCCGTTCATAATGGCGCGGTTGATGGGCGCCGCGCCGCGATAGTTGGGCAGCAGCGAAGCGTGTACGTTGATTGAGCCCAGCGGCGGCATACTCCACACGCTTTCTGGCAGCATTCGGAAGGCTACAATTACTTGCAAATCAGCCTTCCAGCCACGCAAAGCCGACTGAAAACCTTCGTCTTTCAGTTTTTCGGGTTGCAGAACGGGCAGACCTTTGCTCACGGCAAACTGCTTCACAGCGCTCTCGCTCATTTTCTGTCCGCGGCCAGCGGGCTTGTCGGGCGTTGTTACCACGCCAACAACATTATATCCGTTGTCAATCAGTGCTTTCAGGCTCTCAACCGCAAATTCGGGCGTGCCCATAAAAACTATTCTCAGCGACTCTTTAGTATACATGTTTTTCTGTTTAATCGGTGAACTGGTGAATTGTGTGAAGAGTAAGGAGTAAAGAGTAAAGAATCCTTTTCCAAAACCTAACACCCAACACCCAAAACCTATCTTTAATTCCACAAAAAAGGCCGCACGTAGCAGCCTTTTCCTATTCTATCGTATTGATATTATGCTTTTTCGTAGCAGCGTACCCAGTCAATTTGCATTGCGGCGGGCAGATTGTCGGCAGCCTGATTCAAACCAGCCGACAGCATTATGAACAACGGTTCGTTGATGTTGTTGCTGGCCGAAGCCACTTCGTAACCATTTATCTTCCAAGAGATTTTGCTTGCATCCCAATCTACGGTGTAGATGAAGAAGTCTTTTGCCAAGCCCGAGCCACCGAATTTGTTGCCCGCAGCCGCACCTTTATTATATGCCGACAACTGCATCTGACCTTTTTTGATGTTGTATTTGAAAATGTCAATCTCAGGTTCTTTGTGTTCGCCTTTCAGCCAGAATGCCTGATAAACAGGTGCTTCCGAGTTGATTCTTATTTTTGCTTCAAAGCGTCCGTATTGTTGGCGGAAACTGTTGGCGGTGCTGAGCATGCCCGATGTGTAGTCGAAATCCTTGGTCATGAAACCGAGTTTCTCGTCCCAAACCTTGCCTGTGGCTTTTTCTTTTTTGGTGACAATGCTCAATACCGAGTTTTTGATGTCAACGTTCTTGTTATCAGTGAAATACTGTTTCTCGTTGGCCAATACGTAGCGGTCGTTAATCACCATCTTGCCCATGAAGAAACTGTTCATCCACTTCGACTCGTCAACCTTGCCGTCAGTAAAATCGTCTTCAAATGTCAGATTCCAAGCCTTCAGTTCGTCGAATTTGTTCGAGTTGACGGTTGCTTCGTACCATTTAATTTCTTCCGAGTTCTTCATGGCAATGTACTCTTGCTCACGCTTGGCTTCTTCGCTTCTGCTGAAGCGGTTTTTGTCGAGCAGATACTCTTTTTGAGTTTTGAACTCATCGGAATTGACGTAAGCCTTAAGTTCTTCGTAATCAGCAATCAACGTTGAGTTGCTGGTTTCAACATACATTTTGTAGGCCGATTTGTTCTGATATTTTGTCCAGAATTTTATCTCGGGATTCTTTGTCAGCGATTTGTATTCCTGCTGAAGGCTCTTGCATTCGGCCATTTTTTCGGGGTTCGATTTGTCCGATTTTGCCTGTTGGAAATCAGCGCTGTTAACAGTTTCGGCCAATTCTTTCAGTCGTTTCAGCGCGTCAGAGTTGGCGGCGGCTTCAAAGCGTTTCAGGTCGGCCGACTGGCTCACGGCGAAGTAGTTCTTCACGCGTTTGTCCTTCTCAAGCGCCTGGAATTGTTTCTCTTTTGCGCAATATTCAGAGTCGGCGTAGTTCAGCGAATTGATTTTGCTTTTGGTGTTTTTGAATTCCGCTGAATCCACATACTCTTGTAATTTGTTGAATTTCTTCAAAGTTTCTAAATCTTTGAATTCATTCAACTTATTGTATTCTGCAATCAGTTGATTGCGGTCGCTCTCAATTTTTTCTGTCTTTGGCAGCAAGCCAAATGCCAAACGAAATGCGAAACTGAAATTTGCCATATTCTTTTGTTTATTTCATGCCCACAAATATAAAAAATTACAAGGCTTTTGGAATAGTAAATGTAAAAGTGCTTCCTTTTCCTTTAGTGCTTGATACAGAAATAGTTCCGTTGTTTTTCTCAACAAACTCCTTGCAGAGAATCAGTCCGAGCCCCGTTCCTTCGAGTTCATTATTATCATTGTAGGATAGGCTTCGGCTGTCAATTTTGAATAAATTGTCTATCTGTTTTTCGTCCATCCCCATGCCTTGGTCGGTAATGCTGATGGCAATCATGTCGTTGTCGGTTTCTTCGGCCTTGATGGTCACGGTGCTGTTGTCGAGGCTGAATTTCAGCGCGTTAGACAATATGTTTCTGAAGATGAACGTAACCATGTTCTGGTCGGCAAAGGCATAGAGGTCGAGGTCGGGGTCCAAATCGATGAAGATGTTCTTCTGCTGCGCCACACCCGATTGTAACTCAATGATATTGTTGAACATAGAGTTTAAGTCAATCTTCTTGTAACTGATTTTTATCTGTCCTGTTTGCGACCGAGCCCATTGAAGCAGATTCTCGAGCAGCCCGAAAATGCGGTGCGAGTAGAAGTTTATCTGCTTGATATACTCGCGGTCTTTCTGCGGGTCGTTGTGGTAGATGTCGTTCAGCATCAGGTCGGTGATGTTGATGATTGCCGAGAAGGGGTTCTTCAGGTCGTGCGAAATTATGGTGAAAAAGCGGTCTTTTGCGGAGTTTTTCTGCTCAAGGTCGGCTTTTTGCTTTTCAAGTTCCTGTTTTTCAGCCATCAGCAGGGCCTGTCCCTTTTCAATCTCGTTGGCTTTTTGGGTGAGGTGTTCCTCAATATCGTTGAAACTGCGAAGCCTTTTTATCGTTGGAATCATCAGTTTCCGCCATAGCATCGGCTTGGAAGCCATGATGTTGTCGAAATCTTCCTGCATCAGGACTAAGAACCGCGAGGGGCGGGCGGTTGTGGCGCTTGTGGAGCGTGTTGTCTGGTCAATCAGTGAGTACTCGCCGAAATACTGCTTGCTGTTGAGCGTGGCGAAAACGTGCTCGTTGTTGTGGATTTTTACGCTTCCTTCAACAATGATGTACATCGAATTGCCTGGGTCGCCCTTTCTGAAGAGCACCTCGTTCTTGTTGCGCCTGACTTCTTTCATGCGGCTTGCGAGCAAGGCAAGAGCCTCATCGTCGAACTCTTTGAACATTTCAACCTGACGAAGCAGCAAAACCGATTCTTGGGTGTCCTCTTGCATATCGTTTTGTTTTTCCGTCTAAAAATAAATGAAACTTACGTTTAGAACAAAAAAATATGCGCTTTTTATTCGATATTAATCACAACTTGTTTTTGTAAATCGGGTTACCAGTGCTTAAACATGTTTTTCCCCCAGGATGCTGAGAAGCGCACACCCCAAAAATGCACTGGCTTGTCTTTGTAGTATAAATCATAGATGAAAGCCGTGCTGGCTGGGAAAATTTTAATTCCGAGGGCTACCGAGCAGTTTATAAAATTATCGCCACAAAACTTGCGTCCAGCGCCATAAGTTGTCTCGATAAACGGAGTGATGTTTTTATCGTAGAAATGATACTTTAAATCTAAAAATACTTGGCCACCCATTGTTCCGTGCTCTTTTTCGGTGTAATAGACTTCATTATTATAATAACGTTTTTCCCAAGTCCTAGATTCTTCCTCGTAGTAGTCGTAGTATTTAATACTGTCTTTATAATGATAATGTTCTACCCAGCGTCTGGGTTCTTCGTCAGCAATATCAGCCATAAAAGGGAATCCAATGCCCGCTCCTGCAAATAATTGTGGGGTTAACTGAACTCCGTGGATTACAAATATTGATAATTGTCCGTCATCCTCATTTAATGAATATTCCCAGCCAGCCGACCCGCGATACACTTTATGAAACTGATTGTCTGCGTTTTGCGCGATGACATTGGCCGAAACAACCAGAGTTGTGATAAGTGATAGTATTTTTCTCATTTTCTATCGTTTTCCAAAATTTAAAGATAGTAATTGTTTGGAAAGGTGCAGTGGAGAATATTTTTATTTCAACTTTCCTTTTCCGCTCTTTCGGCATTCCGTTTTTTTTGTAATTTAACACATTATTTTTCTTTAAAGCGAAAACGCTATGAAGACACCGAAAATTGTTAAAGACGACCCCTGGTTGAATCCTTATAAGGATGTGATTGTCAAACGAATGCAGAATTGTGCCGAGACCGAGTCGAAACTCACGGGAAACGGCAAGACAACTCTCTTCGATTTTGCCAACGGCCATTTGTTTTACGGCACTTTCTGCGACGGACAGACCACAACCATTCGCGAGTGGCTGCCGAACGCGATGCGTGTGACGCTCATTGGCGATGTAAACGGCTGGCAGGAGAGTCACGATTTCGACTTCAAACCGCTGACCGACGGCAACTGGGAGTTGCAATTGCCTGCCGACCGTTTCGGGCACGGCTCGCTGTTCCGCTTGAAGGTTTACTGGAGCGGCGGCGAGGGCGAGCGCATTCCTGCGTGGTCGCGCAGGGTGGTACAGGATGCCGAAACCAAAGTCTTCAGCGCACAGGTGTGGTGTCCGCCTGAGCCTTACAAGTGGAAGTGTACGGAGTGCCCCAAAGCAACCGAACCGTTTATCTATGAGGTGCACATCGGAATGTCGGGCGAGAAGGAGGGCGTGACAACCTTCAACGAGTTCCGCCAGAACGTACTGCCGCGTGTGGTCAAGTTGGGCTACAACACCATTCAGATGATGGCCATTCAGGAGCATCCTTACTATGGTTCGTTCGGCTATCACGTGTCGAGTTTCTTCGCCGTGTCGTCAAGGTTCGGCACGCCCGACGATTTGAAGGCGCTTATCGACGAATGTCACGCGCAGGGCATCCGCGTGGTTATGGATTTGGTCCATTCGCACGCTGTGAAAAACGTCAACGAGGGCCTGGGCCTGTACGACGGAACCCGCTATCAGTTCTTTCATAGCGGCGACCGCGGCGTCCACCCCGCCTGGGATTCCTACTGCTTCAACTACGGCAAGGGCAATGTTATCCACTTCTTGCTCTCGAACATAAAATTCTGGCTCGACGAGTACCATTTCGACGGTTTCCGCTTCGACGGCGTGACAAGTATGATTTATCTGAATCACGGTCTGGGCGAGGATTTCACGTCGTATGAACTATATTTTAATGGTGCGCAGGACGAGGACGCCATTACCTATCTGATGCTGGCCAACAAACTAATCAAGCAGGTGAACCCCGATGCCATTTCGATTGCCGAGGAGATGAGCGGCTATCCTGGCCTGGCAATGCGGTTGGAGGATGGTGGCGTGGGGTTCGATTACCGTCTGGCGATGGGAATTCCCGATATGTGGATTAAAGTGCTGAAAGAGAGCGCAAACGACGAGTCGTGGGACCTTGGGCACATTTATCACGAACTGACTTCGAAACGCGCCGACGAGCGCACCATTTCGTATGCCGAATCGCACGACCAAGCGCTGGTGGGCGACAAGACAATCGCCTTCTGGTTGATGGATAAAGAGATGTATTTCAATATGTTGGTAACGTCGCAGAATCTGCAAATCGACCGCGGAATCGCCCTTCACAAGATGATTCGGCTGCTCACAATGGCCACTGCAGGCGGCGGCTATCTGAACTTTATGGGCAACGAGTTCGGCCACCCCGAGTGGATTGATTTTCCGCGCGAGGGCAACAACTGGTCGTACAAATACGCGTTGCGCCAATGGAGTCTGGTTGACCGCGAAGACTTGAAATACAAGTATTTGAATGAGTTCGACATTGAAGCCGTGCACCTTCTGCGCGACCGCCATTTGCTGGGCGTTTTCCCGTTCTATGCTCAGATGGTCGATGACAACGACAAGGTGCTGGCCTTCACCCGCGCCGATTTGCTGTTCGTCTTCAATTTCCACCCGACAAAGAGTTACACAAACTTCGAAATCCCTGTGCTTCAGGGCAAATACAAGATTCTGTTCAGCACCGATGAGTTGCGTTTCGGCGGTTTCGGCCGTATCGATGAGTCGATGACATACCCCACAACCGTGGCTAGCGTTGACGACAAGTCGGTTATCCGCCTTTACATTCCCGCCCGCTCGGCCATTGTGCTGCAGCGGCAGTTCATACCGAATGTTTATCAGCGATTGAGAGGGATGAAGTGAGGTTAGGCACTAGGTGTTAGGCGCTAGTTAATTACGAATTATGAATTACGAGTTACGAATTTTAAACCTGTTAAACTTGTTCAACTCGCTAAACTTTAAACAACTCAACAGCGAAGCGTCTTAACTTCTTAACCTCTTAACTTCTAAACTTTTAACTTGAGAACTTAAAACTTTAAAAACTTAAAACTTACAACTTACAACTCTAAAAATGTCTTTTATCTCAATATATCAAGTACTCGTGCGGCTGTTTGGCAATAATGTCACGTCGCCAGTTTTCAATGGCTCGCGCGAAGAGAATGGCGTGGGCAAGATGTCAGCATTTACACCGCACGTACTCAGGCAGATACGCGAGATGGGCTTCACTCATATTTGGTACACGGGGCTCATTGAGCACGCCCGCTGCCAAGGCAATCCCGAATATGGTATTCCCGATGGTAACCCGCGGATTATCAAGGGGAAAGCAGGCTCGCCCTACGCCATTTGCGACTATTACGACATTGACCCCGATTTGGCCGATTCCGTGCCCAACCGTCAGACCGAGTTCGACGACCTTGTGCGCCGCACTCACACGGCGGGGCTGAAGATGGTGATTGACTTTGTGCCCAACCACGTGGCGCGCCAGTACCATTCCGACGTCCGCCCCGAAGCCGACTTTGGCCGCAACGACCACCCAGAGTGGCATTTCTCGCCATTGAACGATTTCTACTACACCGCCGAGCCGCTGCATTTGCCCGAAGGCTCGGGAACGAAAATCGACGGCGTGCAAGTGCTTGACTATGAAGAAAATCCCGCCAAGGTTACGGGCAACGACCAGTTTTCGGCTTGGCCGTCGGTCAACGATTGGTATGAGACCGTAAAATTGAACTATGGTGTTGATTATCAAAATAATCGCAACTGCCAGTTTGAGCCGCACCCAGTTGTTTGGCAAAAAATGACCGACATTCTCTGCTATTGGGCGGCGCGCGGCGTTGACGCTTTCCGCTGCGATATGGCCGAGATGGTGCCCGTTGAGTTTTGGCAGTACGCTATTGCCGAAGTCAAAAAGAAATATCCTGACATTCAGTTTATTGCAGAGATTTACGGCCCTGCGGCTTATAAAGATTACATCTATCGCGGCGGCTTCGACTACCTTTACGACAAGGTCGGACTATACGATACTCTGCGCGATATTGTTTGCAACGGAGCCCCCGCTTGGCGCTTGACGCAGTGTTGGCAGAACCTTGACGGAATCGACAGCCACATGTTGCGTTTCCTTGAAAACCACGATGAGCAGCGCATCGCATCGCGCTTTTTCGCTGGCAATCCGCGCAAAGCGATACCTGCAATGGTAGTTGCCGCCACGCTCAACCAGGGTGCGGTGATGGTCTATTTTGGCCAGGAGGTAGGTGAGCCCGCCGACGGCGCAACAGGTTTCAGCGGCGACGATGGGCGCACCACAATTTTTGACTACAGCAACGTGCCTGCGTTCCAAAGGTGGTATAATGGCGGCAAAGCCGACGGCGCTCTGCTCAAAGACGAAGAGAGCGGATTGCGCGATTTCTACTATAGTTTGATGAAGATTGTGAGCAGCGAGCCGTGCTTCACTGACGGCCGCTTCTACGACCTGATGTGGGTTAACAGCGGCATCGACACATCGAAAGTGTATGCCTACCTGCGTTACACCGACAAAGAGGCGATGCTTGTGGTTGTGAATTTCGACCACGAGAACGGCAAAGAGTTTTTGTTGCGGATTCCAGATGAGGTTTGGAATTTCATCAACATAGGAGTGGATGGTGAGGCATCATTGGTTCCATTATTTGGCTGTGCGCCAACACTTTTGCTCGATGTTCAGCATATTGCCAACTGCGGGATTAGACTTAAAATGTACCCCGATTGCGGCGTCATCTATATGATTGAGAAAATTTGAGGCGTCATTCCGCTTGCCTTAGGCAATTAGCAGTTCCAGCCAGACACGTTTGTTGTCTGGCTTTTTTGTTGCGTTTTTGCGTATAATCAATTAAAAATCTTGCGATTACTTAGAAAAAAGTGTGCAACGTTTGCAAAAAATATTATATTTGCGCTATATGTTTTGCTTTCAGCCGAAGTTTGTTTGTTAGGAAGTGTAAGGTATTCTGTTGAAAACGAGCGTATTATACCTATGTACTGTATACTTTTTTAACGCATGATAATATGAAAAGAGTTATGAGAAACTTCTTTTTGGCAGTTGCCATTTTTATTTCGATGATTGCAACAGCCGAAGCCCAAAACAGTTTTGCCTATCAGGCAGTTATCCGCACCGCACAAGGCGAATTGGTTAGCAACCAGAAGGTTGGAATGAGGTTCAGCCTCATTTACAATAAGGAAACTGTTTACTGCGAGACTCACACACCAGAGACCAACAAGTACGGCAACGTGCAGGTTGAGGTGGGCAAAGGCCAGAAAGTCAGCGGAGATTTTGCCGCCGTGCCATGGAGCACCATGCAGGTGATGATGAAGATTGAGGCCGACCCCAACGGCGGTACCAATTATATCGATTTGGGAACCATACAGTTGCAGCCAGCACCGTATGCCATGTACGCGCCAACGGCAGGCGCGGTGAGCACCGTTCAGGCTGGTGAGCCGAAATCGGACGGCGACGCTCTCTTTGAGGTTAAGGACAAGGATGGCAACGTGGTGTTTGCCGTTTATCCCGACGGAGTGCGCGTGTTTGTTGATGACTCCGACAGCACCGCCAATAAAGCAATGTCGACAGGCTTTGCTGTGCAGGGCCGTCGTGCAGCCAAAGACGGCGGTGATGCCAATATTTTTGCGGTGAACACAAGCGGTACGCAAGTGTTAGTTGGAGAGGAAGATACCGCGGGAGGTAAGCCGGTTTCGACAGGCTTTGCAGTACAGGGCCGCCGTGCAGCCAAAGACGGTTCATCTGATTTGTTCAAGGTTAGTTCAACCGGAACTCAAATCTATATTGGTGAGCAAGATGGCAAGCCGGTTTCAACGGGCTTTGCGGTACAAGGCCGCCGTGCAGCCAAAGACGGCGAGAACGATAAATATCTGGAAATCAATCCTGACGGCACCCGCGTCTATATTGATGATGCTGACAGTGTTAGCGGCAAGCCGGTTTCAACAGGTTTTGCGGTGCAGGGCCGCCGTGCAGCCAAAGGCGATTCTGACAGCAAATATCTCGAAATCAATGCAAACGGCACGCAAGTGTTTGTTGATGACACTGACGACAAGCCGGTTTCGACAGGCTTTGCAGTTCAAGGCCGCAGAGCAGCCAAAGGCAACGAGCCGAAACTCTTTGAGGTGAACCAATATGGCACTCAAATCTACATTGATACAAAGAAAGGTAAACCCGTCAGCACGGGCTTTGCAGTACAAGGTCGGCGAGCAGGCAAAAATGCCAATACCAATAAATATATGGTGATTGATGCCGACGGCACCCGCGTCTATGTTGATTATGAGGAGGCCAAGGCTATGCAGACAGGTTTTGCTGTGCAAGGCCGCCGTGCAGCCAAAGACGGCGCACAGAACACCATTCTTGAGGTGAACAATGTGGATGGCACCCGCGTCTACATTGATGACATTGACGGCAAGGCAATGCCGACCGGCTTCGCAGTGAGCGGACGCCGGGCAGGAAAGGAAGACAATAACTTCCTGGATATCAATAATAACAAGATTACGCTTGCAAACAAGCAGTTGGCTGTTGGAAATACAACAACCGAGGCTAACACATTGGTAATGACTGGCGAGTCCACAACAATTGTGACTGATGTATTCCTGTTGGCCGAGAAGGAAACCGAGGAGCCATTGCTCATAGCCGACAACAAATCGGGCGTTGATGTCAATACCAATTTGGTGGTTAGAGGTGAGGTTGGTCAAAATGTTAAAACTGAAGAAGTTGAAGATGCGGCGCCTGATACGATAATGGTTGCGAGTGTAATTGAAACTCTGGCATGCGCCGAATTGGCTGCCGCTTTGGGCGATGCTGATGGTTACGCGCTGCTGAAAATCCACGGAAATGGACTCTTCACACAACCTCAAGAACTTGACGCGGCTGGCAACACATCCATTCTTTTCGATGTCTACGGCAAAATGACCACATATCGCGAAAGCGCAGTTGTGGCAGTGATTATGACCAATGCCGCAACACCCGACGCCAAAGTGCTTATTTGGCCGCTCAAGCAGACCAACGGCACCAATATCAGTTTTGGCTTGACAACCGCCGGCGGTACCGACCAATATGTTAATGTGCTTGCCTGCATCAATGCTAAGGGCGGCGTTGAGTGCAAATTCAATGCAATAGCATCCGACAGCAATCTTGGCGAGGTGAAAGTTGAAGGCACAAAGGTTTATGGCGATGTTGTCAGAATTGAGGCAACCACAATTAAGAAAGGCTACCACTTTGCGGGCTGGAGCGATGGTGTTGAAACCAATCCGCGCTCGGTGATGGTGGCAGGCGACTCCACAATTACGGCATTGTTTGAACCTAATCCTTATAATGTAACACTCGCGGCAACCAACGGCCACATTGAGGGCTCGGAGTCAGGAATCTTCCATTATGGTACCAAGTTGACGCTGGAAGCCGTTGCCGACGACCATTATCACTTTGTTGGCTGGAGCAATGGCAGCACCGATAATCCGTACACCCTGGAGGTGGAAGATGATTTGGAACTAACAGCCAATTTCGTCATCGACAAATACATCGTCACCTTCGATGCCAATGGCGGCGTTTTTGCTGAAGGTGCGGCAACAACAACGAATGTGACTTACAACCAATCAATTGGCGCATTCCCGGCCGTTGAGCGCAATGGCTATATTCTCACAGGCTGGACCGACGACAAAGGCAATACGGTTGTGAAGGAAACTCTTGTGACTGGCAAAGTTACGCTTTATGCTCAATGGCTTCAGACAACTTATTATGTGGCCGATGCCGACAACAACGGCAGTGCTAACGGCGACGGAACATCAGAAAACCCCTATGCAAGCATTAATAATGCTCTTGATGAGATGATTGATAATGGAACAGACACCGTTTATACCATCTGCGTGAAAGGTACATTAGCGAAAGACAACACTGTTATTCCCGAAGATTTGAACGGAAAAATCCGCAGACTCATTATTGAGGGCGATGGCGGCCAGATGGAAATAAATGAAAACACCGGGGAATCTCAATATGTGCCGGGCGGAACGCTCACCATAGCCAGCGAATATGGAAGAGTGCTCGGGGTTGAAACGAGTGTGCCGGTAATCTTGCGTAACATCACAATTACAGGAGGAAAAGTCGACATTTACCATAGTACCACGATGGATGATTACAACGGTGGCGGAATATTAGTTGATGAAAAAGCAGATCTAACCATTGCAGATGGCGCATATATAGTTGGCAACCAAGCAGATGATAATGAGGCTGGCTGTGGTGGCGGAGTGTTCGTTATTGGCAAACTCACAATGACTGGCGGCGAAATAAGCAATAACGAATATACGATTTATGGTGGTGGTGTGTATGTTGCTGGCGAATTCACGATGACAGGCGGAACGATAAGCGGCAACGCTGCTAGTGATGGCGGTGGTGTGTTCGTTGCTGGCAAATTCACAATGACTGGTGGCACCATCAACTGTAATAAAGACGGTGCAGTTTATGTTAGTTCCTATGGCACATTCCGTATGGGCGGTTCGGCTTACATTCCTTTTGGAGCATATTATGATAATGTGTTCGAAACCAAACGTGGCGATAATGATGTTCAATTATGCTCATCCAATGGCAAGGCTGCAAACATAACCATTATAAGTGATTTGTCGGAGCAAGCACCTGTGGCAACCTTTACAACAGAAGATTATACTTCAAAGGTACTTTACGCATATTCTAAAGGGAATGACGTTGAAGAGGACGTGACACTGCTCAAGAACAATTACACGAAGTTTGCAATTCTGCCGAGGTATTATTATGACTCTAGGACTTTTAATGGGTTCTATTACGATTATAGAATCTTAGAAACTGGATACTTGCAACATTTCTGTTCTCTGATTTTGTACTTGGAAAACGAAAACGGAATAACACCTTATGGCGAGCCACAAACGCTTGTTGAGGGAGATAAGCTGGAAAAATCGCCAGAACACCCCTACAAAGAAAATTACCAGTTCCTTGGCTGGCATAGGCGGACATGGAATGGTTGGGATGGCTTTGAAACAAAAGTCGACTCATTAGTGTTCCCGTATAAGGTAACAGCCGAAGACGACACAATTGTACTTGTTGGCCAGTGGGCACAGAACGTATTCTATGTGAAACAAGACGGTAACGACAGCAATGGTGGCACTTCCACTAATGATGCACTTGCAACCATTGATGGAGCAGTTCGCAAAATGTGCAACAGCAATGTCGATTACACGATTGTTGTCAGCGGAACACTCAAAGGCATACAAACAATTGCAGACCAAATGATGGCCACTTTAGGAGACACTCCTGGTGGTCAAATATCTACAATTCCAATACAAGCCAATAGCATCACTTTGTGTGGAGAAACGAGCAACGAGGTTGACATGATTGACTGCGGTTGGTTTTTTAATACAAGTCATGATGGTTTCATGGATAACAATTATTATGATATAGAAGATGATGAATTCAACGTACGTGTCTCTGCGCTCACTATCGCCACTGAAGTAAAAGTGACCATTGAAAATCTGACAATTACAAGAGGATATGCGGAAAGCGGTAATGGCGGCGGCATATTTGTCAACAATAATTCTAATGTTGTAATTGGTAAAGGTGCGTTGATTACGGATAACAATTGTTCGAAAGACTTGGACCATGCAATAGGTGGCTACGGTGGCGGTGTTTATGTGGCGCCATACGCAAATTTGAGTCTGACATCTGAAGGATTAATATCTGAAAACGCTGCAGTTAATGGTGGTGGAGTGTTTGTGGCTGAAAATGCAACATTCAATATGGATGGCGGACTAATAACAAGAAACATTGCAAGTAACGGAGGCGGCGTGTGTGTTGCTAATGGTGCGACTCTTACTATGACTAATGGCCAAATTGCCCGAAACATTGCTGATGACGATGGTGGTGGTATCTTCACAGAGGGAACGTTCACCATGACTGGCGGAACGATAGGTGGCTCGGAAGACGATGCTAACACAGCCAAAAACGGTGGCGGCATTTTATGCTACTCGGCAACCATTGGCGGAAAATCAACAGAAAATCGCCCCGAGATATCTTATAACACGGCCAACAACAACGGCGGCGGCGTGGCGGCAGTTGAAGCCAATAGCGGTACAATAACCATTACAAACGCCATAATCAGTAACAACACAGCTGATAAAGGTGGTGGTTTGTATCAAGGAGAGTGGACAAAAATGTCTATTGGCGACGGGACATTAGTTACTGGCAATATGGCACGTATCGGTAGCGGTTTTAGTTTTGGTGATGGTGCGGCTTATAATCTAGTTATGACAGGCGGCGTAATCAATGGTAGCGTTAATATTACCTCACACTCAATTATAATGTCGGGTGGCGCAACAGTCGATACAGTTTGTCTTGGACCCACAAATACCGTTGAAATAGCAGGAGCATTGGCCGAAGGCACGATAGTCACTATCACCCCATCAGATTATTCTGAAGAAACACAAGTGCTTAGTGGTGAAGCAGAATTGATTGCCGCCGAATGCAGTAAATTTGATGTGACGCCAGAGGTTGTTAAGGGGGCAAGTGAGGGCACTGACAAAACACAATATTGGTATGTCGGTGATGACGGATATTTGCGTAAATGCTTGAACGTGAACTTCGAAGGCTTTGAAGGCAGCAAAGAAAAATCGAAGGGAGTGTTGTGTGGCGCCAAGATTGACGAACCCGTACAGCTTGAAACAATGACTGTTGGCGATTTGAGTTACACATTCAAAAATTGGTATACAATCGATGCCGAAGGCAACTTTGAGATGTTCTCATTTAATGACGCAATAATCACATGTGACTCCACCATCTACGCATTGTGGGATTGCAATACCGAATTTAATGTTCAGCAAGGTGCAACCAGCGGCAATGGCACATTTGGTTCAATTGCTGATGCGGTTGCTGCAATGAACTATGAGTATGCCAACTATACGGTGAAGGTTGTAACGGATTTGTCCGAATCGCAGGAGATAAAAGATCAATTCGACAATGAGAATTTTGTATCCATTCCGATTCCCGCAGCCAGCATTATTCTGCTTGGCGAGATAGTCGGTGACGACACCACCAAAATCAATGCAGATGGTTATGGCTCAGCTCTCTTAATTAGCACACAGGTACCTGTAACTATTAGAAATTTGAAGATTACAGGTGGCAATGCATCCGAAGGCGGTGGCATTTCGGCATTCTTCACCAAACTCACGATCGAAGAAGGTTGCAGTATCACAGGTAACGAGGCCTCAAAATATGGCGGTGGCATATATATGTATAACGGTAATTTGATAATGAATGGAGGCTCAATTACCAACAACAAAGCCAATGCCTTGGAAGATTCAAAGGGGGGTGGCATATATGCGGGAGACTGGTCAAACGTTACCATAAACGATGGAACAATCAGCAACAACAGTGCTTCAGATGGTGGTGGTGTGTGCGTGTGCAATCCAAGCTTAGATATGCATTCTTATGAAATGTCATATTTTACAATTAATGGTGGTACTTTCAGTAACAATATCGCAGGTAGCAGTAGTTATTCAGGTGACGGCGGATTTGCGTGGGTTAAAGATTACGTAATAATTACCATTACAGGCGGTGATATTATTAATAATGAAGCACAAAAATATGACTATGGTAGCTATGGCGGTGGTATATACTTCTCTGATATGTATTCAACTCTGACAATGACAGGCGGAACTATCAGCGGCAACCAAGCTACAAATGGCTCAGGTGTTAGTATAAGCGGTCCAATAACATTGGGCGGCAGTGCAAAAATATCAGACGAAGCTCACCTTCGTTTCCAAACAGCAACAGTCACAGTTACCCAGCCGTTTGCAAAAATTACCGCTGTATTAACGCCGGATGCTGGTAGTACAAATTATTATGACTATTTCACAAATAATCCGATTCTTGTTCCTGCCGAAAATATAAGTGACGCAGAGTTTGCCTCAATGTGCGGCAATTTCGAGATAACTCCTGAATATAACAGTAAAACAGGCGACACCGCGCGTTACTATATCAATGCAGAAGGCAAACTTCAGAAATACATTGCCGTGCATTTCCGTGACTGCGATGGCGTTGCAACGCAGTATTTCAAGCCGGGCGGTGAGGAAACCATACAAGAGCCTGAACCAAAGCACGAGGCTGTTGAAGGCGTAACATTTAAATTCAAAGGTTGGTATGTTTGGAATGGTGCAACGAATGAGTATGATGTATTCACGTCATTCAACACTGTTCCTACTGGCGATATTGAAATTTGGGCTCTTTGGGATGCTGAAATAACAGTTACTGATGGCGGTACTGTTGGCAGCCTTGAAGTGGCAGCAGGTTTAATGACAAAAAATGATTACGATTACACCATTAAGATTAACGGCACACTCACTGGCCCACAAACAATTTCCCAAGCGACAGCCAAGTCCATAACCATTACGGGGGCGAACGAATTGGTTGACGGAAATCCTCAAGATATAATTAATGGAAACAGCAACGGCTCCGCACTCACAATCAGCACGGGAGTACAAGTAACCATTGAGAACCTGAAGATTACTGGTGGAACAGGAACTATTGCTAATGGTGATATAGGCGGTGATCCTTATACTATTGGCGGAGGATTGTTTATTGGCTCTGGTGCAAATGTTACTATTGATGGCAATGTTGTTATATGTAACAATCAAGCAGATTTTGGTGGCGGTGTGTGCGTGGTTGAAGCCACATTCAACATGAACGATGGTGCTACCATACAAGGAAATACGGCTATTTCTAGTGGAGGAGGTGTATTCAATACTGATGCTACTTTTAATATGTCTGGCGGCATTATCAGCGGAAACAAGGTTACAAATGGCTCTGGAGGAGGCGTATATAATAACGGGTCTTTCTATATAAAGGGAGATGCGAAGATTGCCGCCAACAACGATGTATATCTGCAAAGCGGCAAGACAATCACCGTATTAGCCCCACTCACTGCCGACACAGTGGCTGTCGTAACACCATATGTATATAGCCCCGAGGTGCCGATAATCGATAGTATCACAGGTGTAAGTACAACTACAACCAATAGGGAGTGCGGACGATTCTTTGTAACTCCGCAAACTGGTGGCACCTATACCGAATGGTGGGTGAAAGCAGCAGGTGTTCTTACAGCGTACGAAAGACGCATAAATGTTGCGAACGATGCGGCTCATCCGTATGTTCTCACTAAAGACCCGAATTTAGTAATTGATGGAGTGAATGTTGGAAGTCAACAGTTATTCATTACCGCCGATGTGCTTGATGCAACAACCGACCGCGACTATTATCTTACATTTAAAAACTTTGAGCGCATTGCTCCAGGGCCTAGTGTCTGGTGTATCGGGTTCCATAATTTCAACGCTAACACAACGTTCACCTATCACATAACACTCGAAGGGGAAAACATCTCAAAGGGCTATGGAACCAGCGCATGGTCTATTAGCAAAAATAAAGGTAATCTGAAGTTTATTTTCGATGCCACAACCAGCGGATCATTTACTTTTAGCGATCGGACTAATGAATATTTTGTATGCAATCAGGATTCAGATGATGGAACCATAAGTTACGAACTGGCCGATGATTGCACGTTCAGTGGAACGATTGATGGCGTCAGCAATGAGTACACTAATATTCAACGGTTCTTTGAAGACGCAAATCAAAGCAAAAGAACATGCCGTTTTACAATTACACGCAAATACGTCGATTTAGGTCTTCCGAGTCACACGCTTTGGGCAACCTGCAATTTGGGAGCAACCAACCCCGAGGGCTATGGCGATTACTTTGCTTGGGGCGAGACAAGTCCGTATTTTTCAGTGTCATCGCCGGGCGACACCACATGGACCAACCCATATGGCTATGCTTGGACGTCGTATTCGCTCACAACCGATGGAGGAATCAGTTTTACTAAATACACAGGAACTAATAGCGCAACTCTTGAAGCAGCCGACGATGCAGCCACCGCTAACTGGGGAAGCGGTTGGTCAATGCCAACCACGGCTGATTTTAAGGAACTCAAAGATTATTGCCGTTGGGTATGGGACCAGAATGCCCAAGGCTATATAGTATACTCAAAAGCAGAAGGAAACAACAATTCTATCTTCCTTCCAGCAGCGGGCGGATTTGCAGATTATGGCACAACACGCACCAATTCCGGAATTTGGGGTTTCTATTGGACGTCTTCGCTGAACACCGCGCACCCGGAAAGTGCGTTTCATTTAGAAATTGCAAACGGGAAAAACGACATCTCGAATGTAGGCTATCCTCGCAAAGTTGGTTTTACTGTTCGTCCGGTTAAGCACCCGTAAGTCAAGCACAAAAGTCCGTGTGTCTTGAGATAATATAAGCCTCCAAGGTAAAACTTGGAGGCTTTTTACGTAATCTACGCATACCTTCACGCAAACGTTAGACTGCACTTATGATGCAGTTTGACAATGGTTGATTATCAGTTTTTATTATTTGAATTTGCTGAGGTCAGCGTAGCGAAAAAATACGTAACTTTGCGCAACTTTTCTGGGAAAAGTGTGTAATACTTTTTAGACAAAGAACTTAATTCTTTTAAGTGTTAGAAACGAGATTCAACGAAATAATTGTAATTCTATAAAAAATTAAGCAATGGGATATTTGGAGTTTGACAAAACAGAACTTGTAAATCTTGAGAATTCCTTGACAAAAGAGGTGTTGCGCACCAACCGCGCGGGCTCGTATTCGCTCACAACGCTGATTGGCTGCAACAACCGTAAATATCACGGATTGCTGGTGTGCCCGCTGCCGCAGGTCGATGGCGGACGCCATGTGCTGCTTTCGTCGCTCGATGAAACTATCATTCAGCACGAGCGCGAGTTCAATCTGGCTTTGCATAAATATGAGGGTGACAATTACGAGCCCAAAGGCCACAAGTATGTTACCGAATTCTATACCAACCCCATACCGACACTCATCTACGGTGTTGGCGGCGTTGTTCTGAAAAAGGAGAAAATCCTGGTCAAGAGCGAGCCGCGGATTCTTGTCCGCTACACTCTGCTCGACGCTCACAGCGAGACCAAAATCCGTTTCAAACCGTTCCTTGCCTTCCGCAACATTCACGCGCTGAGCAAGGCCAACCTTGACGCCAACACAAAGGTGAAGATGGTTGACAACGGCATCTCATCGTGTATGTATCAGGGCTATCCCGACCTTTATATCCAAACTTCGAAGAAGTGCGAGTTTGTGTCGGCACCCGACTGGTACTACAACATTGAGTACATTCTGGAGCAGAAGCGCGGCTACGATTTCAAAGAGGATTTGTTCGTGCCTGGGTATTTTGAGGCGCCAATCAAGAAGGGCGAGAGCATCATTGTCTCGGCTGGATTGAGCGAGATTAAGACTAACACGCTGAAGAAGAAATTCGACGACGAGGTGAGTGACCGCACACCGCGCAACAGTTTCGAGAACTGCCTGATTAACGGTGCCGCGCAGTTGTTCCTGAACGAGGGCAAGGAAACCCGCATTCTGGCTGGTTATCCGTGGTATCCCGCTCGCACCCGCGACGCGCTCATCGCTCTGCCCAACCTGCTCTACAAAAACGAGACACCGATGATTTACAAGAGCGTTCTCTCAACGCTCATCAGTCAGATAACCAACACTTTGGCAAGCGGAAGCACCAATCTTGACGATTACGCCGACTGCCGTTCCGACGTGCCGTTGTGGCTTGTTTGGTGCATTCAGCAGATTGACAAGCAATATCCGCAGTACGACGTCTGGAAGGAATTCGGAAAAGACGTTAAGAAGGTGATGAACCTTTATCTG
>JAEEPS010000034.1 GCA_016284875.1 Salinivirgaceae bacterium
ACCAAAGGTCAGCATTGTTGTGGTGATTATAATTAGGTGATTTTCAGCAGGAATGAAGTGGTCGAGAACCAAGAACCACACCGAGACATCGAGCAGCGCCAGACCAACAACCGTCAGGCCCATAACGGCGCCCGAGCGGAACGCAACCTGCAGGCCGCTGTTGAGCGTCTGCCGAGCCGCATTGGCCGTGCGCGCCGAAGCGTAGGTGGCCGTCTTCATTCCGAAGAAACCCGCCAGGCCCGAGAAAAAGCCGCCCGTCAGGAACGCAAACGGAACCCAACTGTTCTGCAATCCGAAGAAGGACATCACGGTGAAAATGGCGGCCAGCACCACAAAGACGATAATCACCACCTTGTACTGTTGCTTCAGATAGGCCATCGCGCCCTTGCGCACGTGAGCCGCAATCTGTTTCATCAGGTCGGTGCCTTCACTTTCCTTCATCATCTGACGGAAAAACAGGTAGGCGAAACTCAACGCCACCACCGAAGCCGCCAGAACAATGTAAATCAATTTTTCCATAATTCTGATAATTAAGAATTTATAAAACAATGTCAAAATCGCGGCCATTGCCCAAACAAGGCCGACAAACTTTTGTTTAAAGGTATGGATTTAATATTAAGATTGTTGCATAGGGAAGGGGAAAATTTTTGGGGGCTACGGAAAACACATAATATTTATAGGTGCAAATCAACATAATAGATAACAATCTCTATTTTCGCCCCCGTTTAAAACGATAATATTATGGAATGCCGCCCAGGATGTGCAGCGTGCTGCATAGTGATTTCGATAAGTTCGCCCATTCCGGGAATGCCCAACGGCAAGCCTGCGGGTGTGCGCTGCGTTAACCTTACCGATGATTTGCGCTGCAGTATTTTCGGACAACCCGAGCGCCCGCGCATTTGCGGTGCCTTCCAGCCAGACCCGCTCATCTGCGGTCAGTCGCGTGCTGAGGCGGTGAAAATAATGGCTGAACTTGAGGATATTGATTCTGGCAAATTCCTATAAATGGTGGATTTGTCAGCGTTTTCGCTTATGTTTGCGCCAGCGATATTAAATTTGATATGCCAAAATATTCGTTCATAATACCAGTTTACAATCGTCCCGATGAGGTTGACGAACTTCTGCAATCGCTTTTAGGACAAGAGTTTACCAATTTCGACATCACCATTGTCGAAGACGGCTCCACCAATACCTGCCAAACGGTTGTCGAAAAATATTCCGACAGGCTCCCACTCCATTATATTGCCCAGCCGAACGGTGGTCCAAGCATAGCCCGCAACAATGGTGCGGCCCATTCAGAAGGCGATTATCTCATTTTTCTCGATTCTGATGTGATTGTCCCCGACGGATATTTGCTGGCTGTTGACAAGGCCGTCACAGAACGCGGACTGCAATGTTTTGGCGGTCCCGATGCATCGCACCCGTCGTTCACGCCAATCCAGAAAGCCATCAGCCACTCAATGACTTCGGTCCTAACCACTGGCGGAATACGCGGCAAAAAGGAGAATATGGACAAGTTCTACCCGCGCAGTTTCAATATGGGAATCAGCCGCGAGGCCTTCCAGAAAGTGGGCGGTTTTTCCGATATGCGCTTCGGCGAGGATGTCGATTTCAGCATGCGCCTGATTGAGAACGGGTTCAAAGCGGGGCTCATCAAAGACGCTTTTGTCTATCACAAGCGCCGCACAACTTTCAAGGCGTTTTTCAAGCAGGTTTACAATTCGGGAATTGCCCGTATCAACCTTTCAAAGCGGCATCCAGGCACGCTCAAAGTGGTGCATCTGCTGCCCGCTGCATTCTTCTTAGGCAACATTGGAATTATAGCGATTAGTTTTTTCTGGCTTCCGATGCTTGCCCTGTTTGCAGTTCCGATTGTCGTGTTTTTCATCGATGCGCTAATTGCCACCCGCAGTTTACGCGTTGCAATATTGGCCGTGGTGGCCTCCTACGTTCAGTTGGGCGGCTACGGATGCGGCTTCTGCGAATGCTTTGTGCGCCGAGTGATATTCCGTCAAGGAGAATTTACGCGGTTTGTGAAGAATTTTTACAAGAAATAACTCAATCCAAATCGATTGACAATCTTGTAACACTCAGTTTATCAGTTATTTGCTAGCAGGTTTCAGTTTGATGAGCGTCACCTCGCTCCGCGTTCCAACGCGCATTGGTGGACCGAATGTGCCTGAACCTTCCGATGTGTAGATTTGAAGGTCGCCGTGCCGGTATAAACCTCGGTTGTAATTGAAAATGCGGTCGTTGATTAGCGTAACGGGGAAAAGTTGGCCGCCGTGAGTGTGGCCTGCCAAATAAAGCCCAATGCCGGCCTTCTCGGCATATTCGGCGCCCACTGGATTGTGGTGCAGCAGAATCGACGGTTTTGTGCTGTCGAGAGCAATGGTTGGCAGCGTGTTCTCGATGGTTCGGGGGCCTGCACCGGCACGCATGTGGTCGAAGGTGCGGTCGTCGGGACGCATGTAGTCGAGACCGACAATCTGAATGCCGCAGCATTCCATCATGCTGTTTTCCAAAACGTTGACACCAGCATCACGCATCAGTTGCTTAACGCTGTCAACATCGACATACATATCGTGGTTGCCCGAAACGAAAAAGACAGGCACTTTCAGTTCGGCCAACGGACGCAGCGTTTCGTGATTCAGATTGTAGAAACTCTCAAACATATCGCCAGTGATGACTACCATCTGCGCATCTGTCTGATTTACAATCCTCAAAATGCGCCGCAGGTTGCGCTCGCCGCGGAAATGCCCAATATGGACATCGGAAAGTTGCGCAATCTGCACTGGTTCAGCCAGTTTTGGCAGTTCAACCTCAACGGTTTTCAGTCGCGGAAACGATGTGTTGAGAATGCCATAAATTGAAATCAGCGCGGTGGCAATGCCAACTATCAGGCCGTAGGTTTTCGGGCTGAAATGTGCAAAAATGTTTACCGCATCGGTCAACAGCAAGACTATCAGCATATAGAGCAGCACACCAACCGCTGCCGAAAGCAAAACCAAAAACGGATGGAGCGTTGGGTATAGTTTGCGAACGACCATCATCGCGCCAAGCGCGACAAAGGCCAAAATGAAATATCCTGCAAAAAACCACCAGCGGCCACCGCCGACAACAAAAGCCGTACGCGAGGCCATATAAAAGGCCGCCGAGCCAATGATTATCAGAAAGATAAGAAGAAATAGCATGTCTGTTTTGCGCATTTTCAGAAATTAACAGTATCAGGATGCTGGCCCGACCAACCGAAATTCGGCATACGGTCAATCATATCCATATCATTTTCAGATAGTTTAAAGTCAATCGCCTCAAGGTTTTCTTTGATGCGCTCGGGTGTGACGGATTTTGGCAGCGGCACAATCTGCTTTTGCAGACACCAAGCCACGCAAACCTGCGCAACCGAACGGCCATATTTGGCTGCCAACTGCTGCAATTCAGTGCTTTTGAAGGCCGAACCGCGCCCAAACGGACTCCACGCCTCAACTAAAATGCCGCTTTTCTGGCAGAACTCAACATCAGCCGCCTGCGCATAGCCCGGATGAATTTCAAGTTGGTCAACCATCGGCTTCACCGAGCAACTGTCGAGCAGCGGTTTCAGATGATTTTCAAGGAAATTGCTCACTCCAATGGCACGGATGCGGCCGTCGGCATAGAGTTTTTCGAGAGCGCGCCAGGTGTCGGCGTTACGCTCGCGCCAATCGGTATAGTGCGACTTTGATGCCGGCCAGTGAATCAGATAAAGGTCGAGATAATCGAGACCAAGACGCTCAAGCGAGGCGTCGAAAGCGTGGAGAGTGCCGTCGTAGCCCGACTCTGTGGGCCAGACTTTGCTCGTAATCCACAGTTGGTCGCGGCTGATGCCACATTCACGAACCGCCTGGCCAACACCGCGCTCGTTTTTGTAGCACGAGGCCGTGTCGATATGGCGGAATCCGCACTCGATGGCTGTTTTTACGGCATTTACAACATCAGCGCCGTCGGCAATTGCCCATGTGCCAAAACCCACGGCAGGCATTTCAACACCATTGTTCAGTTTGAATGTCAGCATATTTTAAAGTTTAGATGTTTAGTAGCATCGTTGTTTAGAAGTTTAGACGCTTCGCTACGCGATAGTAATCGAGATAGAAAGTTAGTTTTCGAATTCTAACCTCCTAAACCTCTAAACTCTAACCTTTTCCTATCTGCGTTTGCGAACTTTTGGAACATAATCGCGGCCGGTGACAACAAAGTCGGTACGGCGGTTGATTTGGTTGCAAATCTCCTGCTGCTCGTCGGTCAGGCGCTTGATGAACGCTTCGGTGAGAATATCGCCCTCCTTGAGGAACGAAACATTCAGGCCGCGCTTCTCGGTAAGATTCTTAATCAAACCTTTGTCCACCTCCTTCGGCATCTCCTCGCCGTAACCGTGCGATTTAAGACGCTCACTGTCAATGCCGTATGTGGTCAGGAAGTCGACAACTGATTTCGCACGAGCATCCGACAATTTCTTGTTGGCCTCGTCGCTACCACGATAGTCGGCGTGCGAACCAATCTCGATGGTGATGTTCGGGTTGTCGTTCAGGATGCCGACAAGCACCTCAAGACCGGCGATTGACGATGGTTTCAGTTTGGCGCTGTTGAACTCATATTCAATTCCGTCGAGGTCCATACGGCGGTCGTCAGGCTGAAGGTCGATGTTCACCTTCAGTTGCTCGCTGTCGGTCAGGCCTTTGGTAGTGGTTTTGTCTTTCGAGTTGAGGAAGCCGCCGCGCTTAACCACGATGCGGTAGTCGGCATTCGGCGACAGATTGAAGTTGTAAGAGCCGTCGGTCTCGGTTTTGGCGGTGATGTTTGTACCGTCGCTACCAATAAGGTTAACCTCGGCTCCGGCAATGATGGCGTCGGTCTTGCCGTTGCGCACAATGCCGGTCAGCGTGAACTCAATCGGCGGAAGCGAGAACTGGTAGATGTCGTCAGAGCCCTTGCCGCCGGGGCGGTTCGAGCAGAAATAGCCGCGTTCCATTTCGGTCTCGAAAATGATACCAAAATCGTCCGACGAACTGTTGATTGGGTATTTCATGTTCTCAACCTTCCAACCTGATGTGCCCTCGCTGGCTTTGAAAATGTCGAGTCCACCCATTCCCGGGTGTCCGTTCGACGAGAAGTAGAGCGTACCGTCGGGGTGAATGTATGGGAACATCTCGTCGCCCGAAGTGTTAATGGCAGGGCCCATGTTCACTGGTTTTCCCCATTCGGCCGATTTGCTGGCGCGAGTGGATTTCCAAAGGTCCTTGCCGCCATAGCCGCCGGCCATTTCAGAAACGAAAATGAGCGTCAGTTCGTCGTCGCTGATGGCAGGATGGCCAACAGCCACTGTATCGGGAGCCAGATTCAACTCAGTGGGCACGCCCCATTCGGCGTTCTCTTTCACCGAGCAGAAAATCTTGCAGACCATATTCTTGTTCTTGTCCTCTCGGAAACTTGTGAAATACAGAGTGTTGCATTTTTTATTGGTGCTAGGCATACCCTCTTCGTATTCGGTGTTGATGTTCTCCTCAATGGCCACCGGCTCCGACCATTTGCCCTTGCGGTCGACGCGGGAGCGGAACAGGTCGCAGTAGTACTCGCCCGTCACACCGCTGATTTTGCCGCCCATGCAGCCCTCGCGCGACGACGAGAAAATCACCATGCTGTAGTCGTCTTTCGCGTAAGCGATACCAAAATCGCTGTACTTTGAGTTGAAATAGTGCATGTTCTCAATCTTGTAGCGTGTTGGCTGGCCCATCCATTCAATGGCCGATGCGCACGACTCCACTCCGGCCGGTCCGCGGTCGTCCGACGGATTGAGTTTGGAGTAGTTCTGATATTCCTTCATTGCCTCCTCATACTGGCCCTGAGCGCGCATGGCGTCGGCAAGATAGAGAGTGGCTAGCGGGTTCTCATATCCTTTTTTGATGACCTTGCGATACCAAATTTCGGCCTGACGGGTGTTCTGAACCATTCGGTAACTCTCAGCCACCATGAACATTATGTCGTTCTTCTTGTTTTTGTCTTTGGCCTTCGCGAAAGCGTATTTATACTCATCAATGGCATCGAAATATTTTCCTGCCTCGAATGCTTTGTCGGCTTTAAGCGTAATGCTCTTTTGAGCAAATGTGGTAAATGCTGCGAATAAAACTATTGTTGCAACTAAATATCTTCTCATATTCAATATGATAAGGTGCGATATGTCAAATCCTTAATAAACAATTTGCGAAAATAAGGATTTTTGTTCATTCGAAAAGAATTTAATCAGATTTTATACGCAAGTGGCCGTTGAATTATTTTGCAAAGCAGATGATTTGCGAAATTCAATATGGTTTTCGACCATTCGAGCAACTCCGATTTTCCATATATTTGCCCAAATTATCTGACAAAATGGAGTTCCGCACACCCATCAGCATTAATGCAGGATTCAGGCTTGGCTACGCCGACAGAATTCTAATGCTGGGCTCGTGCTTTACCGAGAACATCGGGCAGAAACTTGCCGATGCCAAAATGAACGTGGTCATCAACCCAACCGGCATTCTGTTCAACCCCATATCCATTTCAGAAGCCATAAGCACGGCGATGGAAAACCGACCGATTGGCGAGAAGGACATTTTTGAGCACAACGGGCTATGGTCGAGCCTGATGTTTCACGGCAGATTCTCGTCGGCCGACAAGCAGGAGGCTCTTCAACTGATGAACAATGGCGTAAGTCTGGCCAACAAGCAACTGACAACCGCCACAAAACTGATTCTGACGTTTGGCACCGCGTTTGTCTATCGCAACAAAGCCGACGGCCGTGTGGTGGCCAACTGCCACAAACTGCCAGCCGCCACCTTCGAGCGCCAAATGCTTGCTGTGCAAGATATTACCAGCAACTACTCGAATCTGTTTGAGAGACTGTTTGCCGCCAATCCCGAACTGCAGATTGTGCTGACCGTGAGCCCCGTGCGCCATCTGGCCGACGGCGCGCACCAGAACCAACTCAGCAAATCCACCCTGCTCCTGGCCGCCGACTGGCTTGTGCAGCATTTCAGCAATGTGCACTATTTCCCTTCATACGAAATTATGATGGACGACCTGCGCGACTACCGTTTCTACGCCGCCGACATGGTTCACCCATCCGATTTGGCAATAGATTACATCTGGCAGGCCGTGCGCGAAAACTGCATCAGCCAGGCCGACAATGCGCTGATGGACAACATTGCCAAAATTATTGCCGCCACCCGGCACCGCCCGCTCAACCCCAACTCTGATGAGTTCCGATTGTTTGCCGCCAAACAACTGGCCGATGTGCGGCAAATGGCATCGCAGCACCCCGAAATTGATTTTTCAAACGAGATTACCCACTGGGAATCAGCGGGTTGCTAACTCGTAAAAATAGGGAAGGCCCCAACCTCACGGCTGTGGCCATCCGTATATTAGACAATTTTTACTATTGTTTCCTTATCAAATTTTGAGCCAAACGCATCAATTTCTCAAATTCTTTTTTTCTATCTTTCGCCCAATAATCAAAAGCATTCTATTTATGACAAAACAAGAGGCTATTGACAAGGCTATCGCCTATTTCAAAGAGGGATACGCTTGCTCGCAGTCGGTTGCAATGACTTTTGCGCCCGAATTTGGTGCTGATTTAGACACCGTTACAATGATGTCGGCTCCGTTTGGCGGCGGAATGGGACGGCTGCGCGGCAAATGCGGTGCTGTGACTGGCGGATTCATGGTTCTGGGAATGGCCACAGGAAAATACGCACCCAAAGACATGGACACCAAACTGGCACAATACAAAAAAGTGCAGGATCTCAACGCTGCAGTTGTAAACATTTATGGCACAGCCGAATGCGGCGAACTATTAAAGAAAAAGGTGAGCAAGGAGCAGGTTGCCGACCGCGCCCACCACAGCATTGTCTGCACCGGAATCATTACCGATACGGTTGCTGCTCTTTACGATATTCTATATGCTAATTCTGACGCTAAATCGTTGGAATAAAAATTACAAACGTTACTTTTGCCCCGTCAAACACAAAAAACTATCACCGTGGACAACTTAAAAGATTTTGAATCAACATCGGCTGGAGGAAGCAATAAGAAACTGGTTACCATAATCATTGTTGAATCCATCCTGCTTGCCGTAATGTGCGTGCTCTATTTCACAAAAACCTATACGAGCCATATCCAGACCATAACCATCAATCAGGTTTCGGAGGAGAAAGACTCACTCACCGTGCAGTACCACCTGCTGCTTGCCGACTACGAGAACATCGAGACCAGCAACGACAGCATTTCGGCACAACTCGAGCAGGAGAAGGCTCACATCAAGGAGTTGATGGACGAGTTGAAGGCCACAAAATCGGAAAACAAGGCGCAAATCAACAAACTGAAGAAGGAGTTGAAAACCCTGCGCGACGTGATGAAGAGTTTTGTCCACACCATCGACTCGCTCAACACGCTCAACATCCAGCTCACTGAGGAGAACACCCAGGTGAAGAAACAAATCACAGCCGCCAAACAAGAGAACAAGCAGCTGACAAAGAAATATGAGGAGGCCGCCAACAAGGTTGCCAAAGCATCGGTTATTAAGGCTATCGATGCATCGATGGAAAGTTACACATCGAAAGGCAAACCTGCCAACAAAGCCAAAAAGGCAAAAAGGCTGGCTGTGAAATTCACTCTCGACGAGAACCCGATTGCACCTCAAGGAATGAAGAAAGTCTATATCCGCATTGTTAACCCCGACGGACTGATGCTCGTGAACAAGGAGCAGGAGACTTTCAAGTTTGAGGACGACAAGATAACCTTCTCTGCCCTGCGCCAGGTTGACTACAAAGGCGAAAAGATTGACATGGTCATCTACTACGAGTGCGAGGAGGGCGAACTGAAAGCCGGAACCTACAAAACCGAAATCTTCTGCGACGGCAGCATGATTGGCTCAACCGAGATTGTTCTGAAGTAGATTTGATTGTTCCGTAGCAGGTTTTAATTCTGCTTCACCCCTTTCATTGTCAGGCTGATGCGGTTGCGGCGGTTGTCGACGCTCTCAACCTTCACCATCACGTGCTGATGCAGCGTCACAACATCGTTGGGGTTGCTCACATACTTGTTGGCCAACTGCGAGATGTGCACCAGTCCGTCCTGATGCACGCCAATGTCGACAAACGCACCGAAGTTGGTGATGTTGGTCACAATGCCGGGCAGAACCATTCCTTCCTGCAGGTCGTCGATGGTGTTCACACCTTCGGCAAACGCAAATTCCTGAATTTCAGAGCGCGGGTCGCGGCCCGGCTTTTCCAGTTCAGCCTTGATGTCCTGCAAGGTGGGCAGCCCCACGGTCGGCGTCACATAACGTTTCAGGTCGATTTGTGAGCGCAACTTGCTGTCGGCAATCAGGTCCGACACTGTGCAGCCTAGGTCGCCTGCCATTTGGTCTACAATATGGTAACTCTCGGGGTGCACGGCGCTGTTATCGAGCGGGTTACGCGATTCGGGTATCCGCAGGAAGGCGGCACACTGCTCAAAAGCCTTATCGCCAAGGCGCGGCACTTTTTTCAGTTGCTGCCGCGATGTGAACGCACCGTTCTCTGTGCGGTAATCGACAATGCTCTGCGCCAGTTTCGGCCCCAGACCGCTCACATATCCAAGCAGATGCATGCTAGCCGTGTTCAGGTTCACGCCCACCGAGTTCACGCAACTCTCAACCACAAAATCAAGGCTCTCTTTGAGCGCCGTTTGGTCAACATCGTGCTGATACTGCCCCACGCCTATCGATTTCGGGTCGATTTTGACCAGTTCGGCCAGCGGGTCCATCAGTCGGCGACCGATTGAGACCGCGCCGCGCACCGTCACGTCTTGGTCGGGGAACTCGTCGCGCGCCACCTGCGACGCGCTGTAAACCGACGCGCCATTTTCGCTCACAACGAAAATCTGAACATCAGTGTCGAACTTTATCGATTTCACAAACGCTTCCGTCTCGCGGCTTGCCGTGCCGTTGCCAATGGCGATGGCCTTGCAGCCGTACTTTTTCACCAACGCGGCAATGGTTTCCTGCGACTCGCGCCACTCGTTCTGCGGCGGATGCGGGAAGATGGCCTGATGGTGCAGCAGGTTGCCCGTCTCGTCAAGGCAGACCACCTTGCAGCCCGTGCGGAATCCAGGGTCGAGAGCCAGAATGCTCTTGCGCCCGAGCGGCGCCGCCAGAAGCAGTTGCCGCAGATTGGTCGAGAAGACGCTGATGGCTTCCTTGTCGGCCTTGTCTTTGGCTATCTTTTTGAATTCGTTTTCGATAGACGGTTGGATGAGCCGCTTGTAACTGTCGTCGATGGCCATCTCAACCTGACGGGCGGCTTCGTTGTCGGCTTTCAGAAACTGACGGTGCAGCAAGTCGGTCACGTCAGAGCCCTGCGGCTCGATGCTGATGCGCAGAAAGCCTTCGTTCTCACCGCGGCGCATAGCCAACATCCGGTGCGACGGGCAGCGGCGCAGCGGTTCCGAAAAGTCGTAGTAGTCGCCGTATTTGATGGCGTCGGGTTCCTTGCCCTTCACCACTTTCGATGTTATCACAGCATTGTGGCTGAAGCAGTTGCGCACACGCTGACGAGCCACGGCATTCTCGCTCACCCATTCGGCAATAATATCGCGCGCACCGGCCAAAGCCTTTTCCGGCTCATCAATATCGCCTTTCAGAAACCGTTCGGCCATCAGTTCGGCACTGCCCGGATTCTGCTTCATGAGCCATCCGGCCAGCGGTTCCAGCCCCTGCTCACGAGCCACCGTGGCGCGGGTGCGTTTTTTCGGCTTGTAGGGCAGATAAAGGTCTTCGAGAGTGGTGCTGTCGAGCGTGTCGTCAATCTTGCGCTTCAACTCATCAGTGAGTTTGCCCTGCTCGGCAATGGTCTCGACAATGGTCTGCTTGCGTTTCTCGAGTTCGGCAAACTTGTGATATTGGCTCTCGATGTTGAAGATGGCAACCTCGTCGAGTCCGCCTGTAGCCTCTTTGCGGTAACGGCTGATGAACGGCACGGTGGCGCCGCCGTCGAGCAGACCAGTAACAGCCTCAACCTGTTCGATTTTGATGCCAAGAGCCTGCGCTATTGCTTTTAGGTATTTGAGCATGGAATGTGGTGTTAGGTGTTACTTCTTCTTCACTTCAACCTTGCGGGTTGCAGCCAGATTCTGGTTTCGATAGTCAACGGCAGCAATCATGTTGTCGGCCAGCGAGTGGAAGTAGCCACCCACGATGCTGGTGCGGTCCATGGCAGCGGGCACGCCGTTGTCGCCACTTTCGCAGACGCTCTGCACAATCGGAATCTGACCAAGGAAATTCACACCCTCTCTTTCGGTCATACGCTTGCATCCACCGTTACCGAAGATAAAATATTTGTTTTCAGGCAATTCAGCAGGCGTAAACCAAGCCATATTTTCAACCAGGCCCAAAACAGGCACGTTGATTTTATCGTTGCGGAACATGTTCATGCCCTTCAAAGCATCGGCCAGAGCCACCTCTTGCGGTGTGCTGACGATGATGGCGCCCGTAAGAGCAAGCATTTGAATGATAGCCAGATGAATATCGCCAGTTCCCGGAGGCATGTCGATGAGCAGATAGTCGAGTTCGCCCCACGCGGCCTCCATAATCATCTGCTTGAGCGCGCTTGTGGCCATCGGGCCGCGCCACACAAGGGCATCTTTGGCATTCACAAAAAAGCCGATTGACAGCAACCGAACGCCGTATTTCTCGACCGGCACAATCATCTGTTCCTCGTTGGCCATTGGGCGGGCATCGTGCAAATCGAACATCAGCGGAATTGACGGCCCGTAAATATCGGCATCAACCAACCCCACTTTTGCTCCCTTCTGCGCAAGCGCCACCGCCAGATTGACGGCCACCGTTGATTTTCCGACGCCGCCCTTGCCCGAAGCTACAGCAATGATATTCTTCACGTTGCGCAGCCCGTTGGGCGCCTCGTCCTCGGTTTCGGGTTTGGCCTGCACGCGGATGTTGCCGCGCACGTTCACGCCTGGCAGCGCTGCCTCGAGCGCATCAACGCAACTCTGTTTCAGCAGAGCAATGTTGGTGCTTTCCTTCTTGCCGATGAGCAGTGCAAAACTGACGTTGGCTCCGTCGATTTCGAGCCCTTGAACCATTCCCAACTGGATGATGTCGCGTTTAAGTTCGGGGTGGACAACCGTCCGCAACACACCGAACACTTGTGCAGGTGTTATTTCCATAATTGTCTTGTCTGATGCGGGCAAAGATAGTTTATTAGCGGCAAGTTTTGAAACAACATTTTTCCTATTCAACAATAGTTTTGCGTTTGCGCTTTATCGTTTTACTTTTGCGGCAAATTTAAAAATCGAAAGAAATGGGACTTCAATGCGGTATTGTAGGATTGCCAAATGTCGGCAAATCAACACTTTTCAACTGTCTGTCGAACGCCAAGGCGCAAGCGGCCAACTTTCCGTTCTGCACCATCGAGCCTAACCTGGGCGTCATCACCGTGCCCGACGAGCGGCTCAACAAACTTGCGGCCATCGACAATCCGAAGCGCATAATCCCAACAACCATTGAGATTGTTGACATTGCCGGACTGGTGAAGGGAGCCAGCAAGGGCGAGGGCCTGGGCAACAAGTTCCTGGCCAACATCCGCGAGACCGACGCCATAATCCACGTTCTGCGCTGCTTCGACAACAACAACATTGTGCGCGAGGGCGGCGCCCCGGTCGACCCGATTGCCGACAAGGAAATCATCGACACCGAGTTGCAACTCAAAGACCTTGAGACTGTTGAGAGTCGCATTCAGAAGGTTGAAAAGATTGCCAAAGTGGGCAACGACAAGAAAGCGCAGAAGCAGTTGGAACTGCTCACCCAGTACCGCGAGGCGCTGATGAAAGGCCTCTCGGCTCGCACCGTTGAGGTTGACGCCACAGTGAAAAAAGAACTTCTCACCGACCTCAACCTGCTCACCGACAAGCCGGTGCTCTACGTCTGCAACGTTGACGAGGCATCGGTGAAAACCGGAAACGCCTACACCGAGCGCGTGATGGAAGCCGTGAAGGGCGAGAACGCCGACGTGCTGATTATCGGCGCTGCCATTGAGGCCGACATTGCCGAACTCGAGAGTTACGACGAGCGCCAGATGTTCCTGAGCGACCTTGGACTTGAGGAGCCGGGTGTGGCAAAACTCATCAAAGCCGCCTACAAACTGCTCAATCTGAAGACTTATTTCACCACCGGCCCCGACGAAACACGCGCCTGGACCTTCAAAGCCGGAATGAAGGCACCGCAGTGCGCCGGCATCATCCACACCGATTTTGAGAAGGGATTTATCCGCGCCGAGGTTATCAAATACACTGATTATGTGACGCTTGGCTCGGAATCGGCCTGCCGCGACGCCGGCAAAATCGGCATTGAGGGCAAGGACTACGAGCCTGAGGACGGCGACATCATGCACTTCCGCTTCAACGTGTAGGCGATTTGCAATTTCACAATACCAACGGGGGCTAACAACCCCCGTTTTTTTTGCTTTCGCCCGCCCATCAGCAAAAAACACCCTCACATTTGCCACACTTAATAAAAATGTATTACCTTTGAATTTTGATTGTGAATTAAATAAGCCAAATGATACTTACTAAAAGTAATCATTTAATTAATAATGCATATTAAACTTAAACTTAAATACTTATGAAAAGAAGAGTCTTGTTTTTTATTGCAAGTTTCCTAACGCTCGGGGCGGGTGCCGCCATGGCGCAAGATGTTAAAAACTTCGTTGAGAACGGGTTTGTTTACGAGGACATGACCAAAGAAACCCTTATCCGTTATGAGGGCAACAGCAGCAATGTTGAAATTTCGAACAAAGTGAAAGTCATTCGCGACGGAGCTTTCTCTGGTAACAAAAGCGTGGTGTCGGTAACCATTCCAAGTTCTGTAACAACAATCGACCACAGTATTTTCTACAATTGCCCGAATCTTCAAACTGTGGATTTGAGCAGAGCCAAAGGCATTACATCCATTAGCAGTTATATGTTTCAACAGTGCAGCAGCCTGAAAAACATCGAGTTACCGGCATGGATTACCCGCATAGGGGAACAGGCTTTCTATGAATGCAGCAGTCTGCAGTCGATAGCCATTCCGGCATCGACGTCGACAATCAGTAATTATGCCTTCTACAACTGCGCCAATCTGACCAATGTTGATTTCAGCAAGGCAGAAAACCTCACTTACCTCGGACAGTATGCATTCTATAATTGTCCAAAATTAGCCTCTCTCGATTTGAGCGGAGCAAAAAAACTCACCACCCTCAAATATTCTGCTTTCTATAATTGCGACGGATTTCAGGAGATTAAATTCCCCGCAGGCCTTACCACCATCGAAAGTAGTTGTTTCCAAGATTGCAACGGACTGAAAAAGGTTACAATTCCTGAATCGGTTACATCAATTGGTGGTGATGTTTTTAGATCTTGCAGCAACCTTGAGACAGTTGATTTGTCCAAGGCTGCAAAATTATCTTCCATTACTAGTTCATCGTTCGCCTATTGTACAAAACTGACTGAGATAAAAATCAGTTCACAAAACAAGTACTTCACTTCATTCGACGGCGCGCTCTATAACAAGGACAAAACAAAGATTATATGCTGGCCTGCCGGCAAAACCGATTTGAATTTCCCTGTTTCGGTTACAACCATCGGCGCTAACGCTTTCAGTGGCAATATGAACCTGACAAAAGTGACCATTCCACGGCAGATTACATCAATTGGCTCGCAGGCATTCTATGGCTGTAGCAAACTGATCACAGTTGATTTTAGCGCAGCCAATAGTCTCACTTCCATTGGTTCGTTTGCTTTCGGTTACTGCACAAAACTGACCAAGGCTGATTTGAGCGGAGCCAAAAACCTCACCAGCATCGGTGAATATGCTTTTTATGGTTGCCACAATATGGAGACAGTTGATTTGAGCCAGTCCGCCAAGTTGGAAACAATCGACGGCGCTGCGTTTGGTGATTGCTCGAAAGTGAAAGAGTTGAATATCAGCAGCAGAAACGAGAACTTTGCTTCAGTTGATGGTGTGCTATACAGCAAGGACAAAACAAAACTGGTTTACTGGCCTTTAGGCAAAACTCCAATAACTATACCAAGTTCAGTCACTTACATTGGCGGTTATGCTTTCTATGGCAACCAGAACCTGGAAAAACTGGAGATTTCAAAACAGATTACAACTATTGGCCAATATGCTTTTGCTTACTGCAGCAATTTGGAAAGCATTGATTTCAGCAATGCGGAAAACCTCAAAACAATAGGCACTGGTGCGTTTCTAAGTTGCCAATTGTTGACTGAAATAACAATTCCGAACTCTGTCAACACAATTGGCAACGAGGCTTTTCGATATTGCTATGAGTTGAAAACCGTCAGCATAGGCAGCGGCCTTACCAATATAAGCAGTAATAATATATTTGAAGATTGCAACAAAATTGAGACGGTGTACTTCAACAACAACAGTTCCTCAGCAAGACCTTTCTATAACAAATCATCGCTTAAAACTGTGGTTGCAGGCGACAAGGTTACATACATACCGGCAAATGCCTTTGCCTACTGCTACAATCTGGAGAGTGTTGATTTGAGCCAAGCCACAAAACTCACCTCAATCGGTAATTCGGCATTCGGCTACTGCGGTTCGCTCACTGAGTTGCTTGTTCCGTCGTCAGTTAAATCAATTGGCAACAACATGATCGTTGGCTGCAGCAAGTTGAAATTCAACGAGTATGAAGGCGCCCGCTACTTGGGCAACAAGACCAACAAATATGTGATTCTGATTTCGGCCAAATCGTCCGATATTACAGAGTGCCGCATACCCGACGAGACGAAAGCCATTGCTGCCACCGCATTCAATGGCTGCACCAAACTGAAAAACCTCACCATTGGCAGCGGTGTTACCTCAATTGACAAATATACTTTCAGCAGTTGCCCAATCGAAACTTTGACCTACAACACCAACGCCATTGGTACAATGTTCAACCGCAAGAGTTCGCTCAAAACCGTGAATGTGGGCAACAAGGTTACAAACATTGCTACAGACGCATTCTCGCGCTGCAGCAATCTGCAGACTCTGAACTTGAGCAATGCAAAAAAACTTGAAACAATTGGCGATAATGCTTTCTATAACACCCAACTGACTACACTATCGATTCCTGAGGAAGTGACATCAATAGGGGAATGTGCTTTCACTTGCCAAAACCTGAAAACGGTGGATTTTAGCAATGCCAAAAAACTCACTACAATCAATTCATATGCATTTCAGGTGTGCGCCATAACCGAGATTACTATACCTGAAACAGTTACTTCAATTGGTGAACACGCATTTAGGTGTTGCAGTCAATTGACAAAAGTGGATTTGAGCAAGGCTAAAAACCTTAAAACTATTAATAATGCTACGTTTATATTATGCACCAATCTGAAAACAGTCATCCTTGGTAGCGGAATTACATCAATAGCAGCCGATGCTTTTTACAATTGCGACAACATTGAGAATCTGACCTACAACTCCAACGGCATTGGCACAATGTACAGTTGGGGAACTTCACTTAAAACCTTGAATATTGGCGATAATGTAACCGCTATTGCAGCAAATGAATTCGCGGATTACAGCGACCTCACCTCGATTAAAATTGGCAAAGGCGTTACTAGCGTTGGCGAGGATGCGTTTGAAGACTGTGACAACATAACCTCAATTATTACTGAAAGCAATGCCGATTTCAGTAATTCGGGTATATTTTTCTACAAAGATGGCTTCTACTTTAAGATGCTGACAAAGAACACGGTTGAATTGACCTCCTACGGCTCAGACAAAATGAAGATTCCTTCAACCGTCACCTTGGGCAACACATTTAAGGTTACCAAAATTGGTGATAGAGCGTTTGAGAATTGCGAGGAACTGACATCGTTAATCATTCCTGAAACTGTAACTAGAATTGACCAACGGGCTTTCGCTGGCTGCACCAACCTTACCGAAATAAAACTTGGCAAAGGACTTAAAGGTAATTTTAAAATTGGTGATAAAGCCTTTGCTGGTTGCAACAACATAGAATCTGTTGTAATTGAAGGCGACAACCTCAGTCTTTTAGGTGGAGAACTCTACTTTATTAAAGACGGCATCCGCTACAATGTGTTATACCAAAACGTTGTTGCAGTTGCTCCTAACAATTATACGGGCAATGTTGTGATTCCTGCAACCGTCGAGGCTGGAGACACATACAAAGTTCGGGAAATCGGTGATAAAGCATTTAAAGATTGCAGCGGTCTTGTATCAATTGATTTGAGCAAAGACGCTAACCTTGAATATATTGGTTGGCAGGCATTTTCCAATTGCGACGGACTGACGAAGATAACTATTCCTGAATCAGTTACTGGCATTGATGATTATGCGTTCAGTGGTTGCGACAACCTTGAAACGGTTGATTTGAGTAAGGCTAAAAATCTTGTAAATATTTATAATTATGCATTCTACAATTGCTACAACCTTCAAACGCTGGATTTGAGCAATAATAAAAGTCTTGAATATATTGGTGATTATGCGTTCTACGAATGCTACGGACTGACAGAGATTACCATCCCTGAATCGGTTACAACTATCGGTAGTAAGGCGTTCTACGGTTGCGACGGTTTGCTAAAGGTGGATTTGAGCAATGCCAAGAGTCTCACAAGAATCGAAAATGAAGCATTCTATAGTTGCGACAATTTGGCTGAATTAGATTTGGAAAATGCCGAAAGTCTTAATTTTATTGGAAACTGGGCTATTGCATATTGCCCTTCGCTTGAATCGATTATTATTCCGAAATCGGTTAAAAATATGGGGTCCTATGTATTCCGCCAATCTTCAAATATCAGCCCGATACTCTGCGAGGCAGCAAGTAAGCCTTTGGATTGGGCTATAAACTGGAATTGGAATGGCTACCAAGTCATCTGGCACTACAACAACATTAAGGTGAATCTTTCGGTTAACAATAGCGAGTGGGGTACGGTGAGCGGCGCCGGCACCTACACCTACGGAGAAGATGTTCACATTAAGGCCACTCCAGCCAAAGGATATACCTTTGCGGGTTGGAGCGATAACACGCCATTCGATGATTTTATAGTTCCTGCAATGAACGACATCGACATCACCGCCATATTCTACAAAGTTACAGAATGTGTTGTTGGAAATAACTCAGTATATCTTATAAACGGAGAGTATGGCAACTGCGAGTTCACACCAACTATCAGCGGAACATATAACATCCATGCTGAATCAAGTTCTGAACCATATTTTGAAGTGCTTGATTCCAATTGGAGTTTTCTGGATTGGAGTTTCAATAGTTTACCGATCTATCTAGAGGCTGGCAAGAAATACTACATCTACACAGAAATGGACTATTCTGACGCTGACTATTTCAATCTTGTGATAGATGCACCTCAATATATAATTGAGGGCAAAGCCAAAAACGGCAAAGTTACTGGTGTAGGAGGATACAACGAAGGCGATTACGTTTATTTGGAGGCCATTCCCGACCCATACTACCATTTTGTAAAGTGGAGCGATGGTCGAACTTTCAGTTGGCGTGAATTCACTGCCCATGAAAACGCCACTTACACTGCTGAGTTCGAACTTGACACTTACGAGATTGCTGCTTCAGCATCTAATGCCACCGTTGAGGGCACTGGCGAATACGCTCATGGCAGCGAAGTAACTCTCACCGTCAAACCCGACGAGGGTTATGAGTTCCTCAATTGGGTCGATGGCAGCACTAAAAACCCGCGCAAGGTCACGGCTTTAGAAAGTGTCACCTACAGTGCCGAGATAGGCATCAAGTGGTACACCGTGAATTGCGCCGCACAGCATGCAACTGTTTATGGCTTAGGAGAATATACTTACAACACTTCTTTGAATCTTTCCGCAGTTGCCGATGCAAACTATGAGATAGTTGACTGGCGCGATAAGAAAGGCAATGTTCTGGCCACCGGAACCAACTACAGTTTCAACCTTACCAAAAACACTGATATTGTGCTGAATGTTAAAGGCGTAGATTGCGCAATCAACGCTTCAATGGAAAACGGCACAGTTGAGGGCACTGGCTCTCACGAGTACGGCACCACAGTAACTCTAACAGCCAAACCGCAGCCAGGCTACAAATTCACAGGTTGGGAAGATGGCGAGACAAGCGCAACACGCACCTTCACTGTAACCAAACCTGAGAATCTGACGGCCCAAACCGCTCTGATAGACTATACGGTTCAAGTGTCGTCAAACGATCCTTCAAAGGGAACAGCCAGCTGCAGTGCCAGCACATTCAATTATAACCAAGTTGCCACAATTGAAGCACAGGCAATCGGCGAGAACAAGTTTGTGCGCTGGAGCGATGGCAACACATCGGCCACACGCAACATCACCATTCAGCGCGACTGGAATCTGACAGCAGTGTTCAGCGACCAGTCATTGTTTGTGATTTCGGCAACAGCCGAGGCCAACGGCAATGTGCTTGGCGCAGGCCGCTATGCCGATGGCGAGACAGCAACACTCAGCGCTTACGCCAACCCTGGCTATAAGTTCAAAGAGTGGAGCGATGGCAACACCGATGCTGTACGCGAAATCAAAGTGACTGGCAGCAAGGAACTGACAGCCAAGTTCGAAATTGAGACCTACACACTCACAGTTGCAGCCGGAGCCAACGGCACAGCAACAGGCAGCGGTTCGTTCACCTTCGGCGCTGAGGCTAAACTCACCGCCACTGCCAATGCAGGTTATCACTTTGAGCGCTGGAGCGATGGCAACACCAATGCCGAGCGCACTTTGAGCGTTTCAGGCAACACCACTCTCACTGCTGAGTTCGCCATCAACACCTACAATGTGAAGGCAACAGCCAAGAACGGCAAGGTTGAGGGCGCAGGCACCTACAACCATGGCGCCGAGGCAACACTCACCGCCACTGCCGCCACAGGCTATCACTTCACTCAGTGGAGCGACGGCAACACCGACAACCCGCGCAAGGCCACTGTGACCAGCGATATGAATATTGAGGCTGAATTTGCAATCAACAGTTATGCAATTACCGCTGCCGCACAAAACGGCACAGTATCGGGCGCAGGCACCTACAACTACGGTGCAGTGGCAACACTCATCGCCACAGCCGCCGATGGCTACCACTTCACTCAGTGGAGCGACGGCGTATTGAGCAGCCAGCGCAGCGAGATTGTGACCGAGGATAGAAAATACACCGCCGAGTTCGAGATCGACGCTTACAACGTAAGTGCAATGGCTCAGAACGGCTCAGTTGACGGCACAGGCATCTACAACTACGGTGCTGAGGCTACACTCACCGCCACTGCCGACCAGGGTTACTACTTCACTCAGTGGAGCGACGGCGTGAAGACCAAGACCCGCACCGAGACCGTAACAGGCAGCATCTCGCTCAAGGCTGAGTTCGAGGTAAGCACCTACACCATCAGCGCCGCTGAGGCCGCCAACGGAAGCGTATCGGGCGCAGGCACCTACAACTACGGCGCTCTGGCAACCGTTACTGCCATTGCCGACGAAGGCTACCACTTCACTCAGTGGAGCGACGGCGTGACAAGCGAAACCCGCCGCCTGACAGTGGTTGAGGATGCTGAGTTCAGCGCATCGTTCGAAATCAACACCTACGAGGTTAAACTCTCGGCTGAGAACGGCACCGTATCGGGCGCAGGAACCTTCAACCACGGCGAGAAGACAACCATCTCGGCCAAGGCCGACAGCCACTATCACTTTGTACGCTGGAGCGATGGCAACACCGACAATCCGCGCACTCTGACCGTGACACGCAGCCGCAACCTCACCGCACAATTCGAGGCAGACCTTTACACCATCAAGGTGGCTGCCGAGAATGGTACAATCTACGGTGCTTCTGCCTCACTTGAGTTCGGCGCAGTGGCAACGCTCAACGCAATGGCCGACTTTGGCTACCACTTCGTGAAATGGAGCGACGGCAACACCGACAACCCGCGTTCAGTGACCATCGACGCCACTGTTCTGAGCAACATCGACAAGCCGTTCACCGCCATCTTCGAGAAGGATCCGGAGGAGAAACTGCCGCACGTTGCAGTTGAAGACGAGGCTGCCGCCGGGGTTAACATCTACGCTTACGGCAACACCATCGTGGTTGAGAATGCCGATGCCGATATCTTCGTATTCGATGCCATGGGTCGCATGATTACCCGCGAAATTGCCACCATCGACCGCACCGAGATTCAGGTTGAAGGCACAGGCGTTTATGTTGTCAAGACAGGCAACACCAGCAAGCGCGTGATGATTAAATAAGAGAGGATTTTTCTCATAAATAAATTGGAATTTTAAAAGAGAGCGAGGCTGTCAGAAATGGCAGCCTCGCTTGTTTTTAGTAATCGCCATCAGGCGATAAACCTTCAATTATTCAGTTATTCAATTAATCAATCCTTCAGTTATTCAGTTATTCAGTCCTTCAATTAATCAGTAAATGGAATCTCCATCCTCACCATCTCAAAATCGAGTTGCTTCTTCTCCATATTGGCGGCCACAACGCGCACCGATACCTTGTCGCCCATGGTGTAGCGGCGTTTGGTGCGGTGGCCGATGACTGCAAATTCGGCTTCGTCGTACTCGTAGAAATCGTCAGTCAGCGAGCGCACCGAGACCATGCCCTCGCACTTGCTGTCGTTCAGTTCCACGTAGATGCCCCACTGCGTAACGCCCGAAATCACGCCGTCGAAAATCTTGCCCACGTTGTCCTTCATGAACTCAACCTGCTTGTATTTTATCGATGCGCGCTCGGCGCTTGTGGCCAGTTGCTCCATCTCCGACGAGTGCTTGCACATCTGCTCGTAGGTTTCGGCAGGCACGCTCTTGCCGTTCTCCAAGTAATGAGCCAGCAGGCGGTGAACCATCATGTCGGGGTAGCGGCGGATGGGCGATGTGAAATGCGTGTAGTAGTCGAACGCCAGGCCGTAGTGCCCGATGTTCTTGGTCGAATACTCGGCGCGCGCCATGGTGCGGATGGCCAGCGTCTCAACCACCGTCTGCTCGGTTTTGCCGTTGACATCTGACAGCAGCGCGTTCATCGAACTTGCAATCTTCTTCTTCGATTTGGTTTGTATCTGATAGCCAAACCGCTTGATAAACTGTGCGAAAGCGGTAAGTTTCTCGCTGTTGGGCTCGCCGTGGATTCGATAGACGAACGTGCGCTTCGGCTTGCCTGCTTCGGGTTTGCCCACAAACTCGGCCACCTTGCGGTTGGCCAGCAGCATGAACTCTTCAATGAGTTGGTTGGCTTCCTTCTGCTCTTTCAGATAAACGCCGATGGGGCGCGCTTCTTCGTCGAGTTGGAATTTCACTTCGCTGCGCTCAAACGATATGGCGCCTGCGGCAAAGCGCTTTTCGCGAAGTTTCTGCGCCAGGCCGTTGAGTGTGAGAAGTTCTTCGGCTAGCGGGCCTTCCTTTGCCTCAATCACCTGCTGAGCGTCTTCGTAAGCAAACCGGTGGTCGGAATTGATGACCGTGCGGCCGAACCATTGGCTCAGAACATTGGCGTCGGCATCGAGTTCAAACACGGCCGAGAAGCAGAGTTTCTCTTCGTTGGGGCGCAGCGAGCAGACCTTGTTCGAGAGTTTTTCGGGCAGCATGGGCACTGTGCGGTCAACCAGATAGACCGATGTGGCACGCTGATAGGCTTCTTTTTCCAAAGCGGTGTTGGGGCGCACGTAGAAGGTGACGTCGGCAATATGGACACCCACTTCAAAACGGTCGTCGGCCAATTGGCGGAACGATATGGCGTCGTCGAAATCCTTGGCGTCGGCAGGGTCGATGGTGAAGGTTGTCACCTGTCGGAAATCGCGTCGGCGGGCAATCTCTTCTTCCGAAATCTGCTCATCCACTTCGGCGGCGGCGTCTTCAACGCGTTTCGGGAAGCGGTAGGGCAGCCCGTATTCGGCCAGAATGGCGTGCATCTCGGTGTTGTTCTCGCCCGGATTGCCCAGAACTTCAACAATCTCGCCAATCGGGTTTTTCTGTTTCTCGGTCCATTCCACAACGCGTGCGGTGGCCTTCTGTCCGCGCTGCGCGCCTTTCATCTTGTCCAGCGGAATGAAGATGTCGAACGGCATCTGTGTGCGGTCGGGCACCAGGAACGCAAAGTGTTTCGATGTCTCGACAACGCCCACAAACAGTTCGCGCTTGCGCTTGATAATCTCAATCACTTCGCCTTCAACGTGCTTGCGGCTGCGGTCGGCATAGATGAAAACCTTCACCGTGTCGCCGTTCAGGGCGTGGTGCAAGTTGCTAGCCGAAATGTAGATGTCGCCTTCAAACTCATCGGAAACCACAAACGCCGCGCCGCTCGATGTCAGGTCGACAGTGCCTGTCACGTAGGCCGATTTCTGCGTCATGCGGAATTTTCCGCGCGATGGCTCGTCAAGGTCGCCATCGGCCGCCAGTTCGTTCAGGCAGGTGTTGAGCAGTTTGCGCGTCTCGTCGTCGGCAATACCCATCAACTTCGACAACTGCTTGTAGTTGAGCAGTCTGCCATCGTTCTGATTGAAAGTTGAAAGAATACGGTTTTTGAGCGATTTTTTGTTGTCGCCGGCCGGCTTCTTCGCCTTCGCCTTTTTGGCCGATTGTGATTTCTTTACCATAATGAACTGATTATGAATATTATCCAAATAGTCGCATATCCAATGATAAATCCCAAATACACCTGCGAAGGGGTATGCTCGTTAAGAATTAGACGTGCCGTCGCAACCAGTCCGGATATAAGAACCGTCAGCGCCAGCAACAGCGACAAGTTGGGATTGACAAACGTCAGATAGGAAACAAGAGCAGTGAGTCCGCCCCACCCGATGGTGTGCAGACTGACGCGAGTGAAGATGGCCATGATTGTCGCCTCAACCAGAGTAACAGCCGTGGCCAGCACAAAAATGCGCATCATCTCGGGTGCATGCCATCCGCCAAGAACATGGCTGAACGCCAGCACGCACGCAGCAGTAACGGTCAGCGCAAAAACCCGCTCGCGCCGCTGCTTCATTTTCAAATCGCTGATAAAGCCCAACATTCGCGCCAAAAGCACGAAAACCAACGGCATCACAACCGTGTAGCCAAGGCAGTAAAGCGTGAGCATAACTTGGGAAGTTGACAGGCCGGGCATTATCTGGCTCATGATGAGCAGCAATCCGAAAGTTGCCGCAAAAACTGGGTGGAGCACCACCGACACACCGTTGAAAATCTTATTCACTCTGTCGATTTTTTATGAGCCTAAAGGTAATCGCGTTTTTTGAATTTGCTAACGGCTATTTTCCAATTTTGGACACATTTATCATACTTTTGCGCCCGACAAAAACAGAGCGATGATAAAATCAGTCATTTTCGATATGGACGGCCTCATTGTTGATTCAGAGCCGTTTTGGCGCATGGCCGAGCGCACCGTTTTCGGCAGTTACGGCATCAACCTCACCGAGGAGCAGTGCCGCTCCACAACGGGCATCCGCGTGGACAACGTCGTGGCGCACTGGAACAGCATCTACCCCGGCCACATTGCCGATGAGCAGCACTGCGCCAGCGAGATTGTGGCTGAAGTGACGCGGCTAGTGATGGCTCACGGCGAGCCAATGCAAGGTGTTCATCAGGCGGCGCGGTTGTTCGCTTCGCGCGGATATTCAATGGCTCTGGCTTCGGCTTCGGCCATGTCGCTCATCAATGCCGTGCTCGACAAACTCGATGTACGGCAGTATTTCAAAGTTGTGCAATCGGCTGAGAATGTGAAATATGGCAAGCCCCACCCCGAAATTTTCCTTGACACCGCCGAAAGTCTCGGCACCAAGCCCGAGGAGTGCCTTGTGCTTGAGGATTCCATCTACGGCGTGATTGCCGGCAAGGCCGCCCGCATGAAGGTGATTGCCGTTCCCGACAAAGAACTGTTCGGCCGCCGCGAGTATGGCGTTGCCGACGCCGTGCTGCACTCGCTCACCGAGATTGATGGTGCGCTGATTGACGGATTGAATTAATCTAATACCTCGCACGTTCGCCGCCAATGAGTTTGGGGCGGCAGAAGGCGGCCACCACGTGGGCACAGCCAATGCTGTTCGGTGTGGGGTGAACGGGCACGGCTACGTCCTTAAGGTGCATACCAATGAGAGTGTCGCCAATGTCGATACCTGCCGAAGCCTTAATATGCTCAACCACAACCGCCTGACTGAAGCCGCCGTATGCCGCAGTGGCAAACGAGCCGCCACCGTGAAGCCACGGAACCACGCTCACGGGCTCGTAGCCGTAGCGCTCGGCGCACTCGGCCTCAACCACAAGCGCGCGGTTAAGGTGCTCGCAGCATTGGCAGGCAAGATAAACGCCGCGCTCAGAAAGGATTCGGTGCGCTGTCGCGAAAATGGTCTGCCCAATCTCGGCGCTCGAGTCTTTGCCAATGCGGCCGCCAGCCACCTCGCTCGACGAGCATCCCACAACAAAAACCGAACCTTTAGCCATCGGGTGAGCATCGAGCAGCGTGGTCAGAATCTGCTCCGTCTGCTTCGAAATTTTTTCTAAATCAATTGTTTCCATAATCAAAATCGATAGTGGTGAACCTATAAAAATCACCGCTCAAATATATCGGATTTTGATTCAGAATAATCAAAAACGGCTGCGAATGCCTATCGATGCAAAACCTTGTGCTCCAATTCCTGCTTCACAAAAACCGCGTATGATTTTTGGTCCAACCTCAAGCCCGACAGCTCCGACAAAACAAGGAAACCAATCAAGGCTATTATCAGTCTTCCCTGTATCATATTTTGAGTTTGTAAAAATAAAACGGGCACCTATTCCTGCTTTTCCATACATACCTACCCAATCGGTTCTTATCCAATCGAATTGAACAACACTGATAACAAATGGCATCTTCTCTTTTTCTGTCCATCTATCGCTTGGTTTGAAATTGTGTTCTCTGTTAATCCAATGTCTCGACTCTGTTCCTTCATAGCCCACAAGCACACCAATTGACAGCCAGGGTTTATGCAAGCGTTGCAAATATTCTACATTATAAACGTTCGAAAAATCAGTGTATTCCCAACTTTCTTTTCCTTCTGCTTTACCCCAGTCTTCGTGAGTTCCTCCACCGAAGGAATCAAAAAATCCCGTATACAGCGAGTGACCATCACAATAAAATGCAGAAACCTGATGTTTAGGATATTCAATCATTTGCGAATAACCGCAGAGCGAGCCGACAAGAGCAAGCACAAGCAGTGTTAATCTTTTCATAATAGTTTAAGTTTTTAATCAGAATTGCTTTGTGCGATTGACTCGCACGTCTATAAGACAATTCAGCGGGGCTTTTCCCTACTCGCATTCTAAATTTTTTGCAAAAAAAGAATGTGCGGCTGCACACCACACATTCTTTAAAACTTATATGTCTTTCGACTATCAATAAATCAGCATCGAAATCAGATAAGCCACAAGCGTTGAAACCGACACGCAAATCAGGCCAGGCATCATAAACGAGTGGTTGAGCAGGTACTTGCCTATGACGGTTGTGCCCGAGCGGTCGAAGTTGACGGTGGCAATGTCGGACGGGTAGTTCGGAATGAAGAAATAGCCGTAAACCGACGGCAGCACGCCCAGCAGCACCCAGCCTGGAATGCCGAGCGAATAGGCCAGCGGCAGCATTGCAACCACCACCGCGCCTTGCGAGTTTATCAGCACGCTCACGCAGAAGAACACCAGCGCAATGGACCACGGATATTGCGCCACAATGCCCGAGAGCATCGTCTTCATTTCGGTCAGATAGTTTGAGAAGAAGGTGTCGGCCAGCCACGCAATGCCGTAAATGGCCACCACGGCCACCATTCCCGACTGCCACACTGGACCAGCCACGGCCTTCTTTGGCGACGCCTTGCAGAAGATTATCATCAGCGCGGCGGCGGCAATCATAACTATCTGAATAACAAGGTTCATTGCCAGCGGTTTTTGGTACAGTTCGGTCATTCCGAACGATTGAATGCCCGACTTAATCAACTGGTCGGGGGTAATGACGGTGCCGTCGGCAAGGGTTGTGGGTGCCGCGCCTTTTACGGCCCGCAGCGTGCTGTACGACGGCAGCACATTCTGGAAAATGGCGAAGAAGACAATCACCGCCAGTGCGCCAAGGAAAATGAAAACGGCGTTTTTGGCCGATTGCGGAATTTCTTTGTCGAGCGTTGTGGCCGAACTGCCGTAAATGAACTTATACTGCTCAGGGTCTTTCAGTTTGGCCTGGAACTGCGGGTCTTTGTCAAGGTCGAGACCGCGGTGGTACGAAGCGGCGGCGGCGGCCATCAGTCCGCACAGGCACGACGGAATGCTCACCATCAGCACGCCAGGAATCGAGACATCGAAACCGTTGGCGTTCGAAATCGACACAAAAGCCACCACTGCGGCCGCAATGGGCGAGCAGGTTATGCCCACCTGCGACGCTATGCTGGCCACGCCGCACGGACGCTCGGGACGGATTCCTTTTTTCAGGGCAATGTCGCAGATAATGGGCATCAGCGTGTAAACCACGTGGCCTGTGCCCACCAGCACTGTCAGGAAGAAGGTGCAGAGCGGCGCCAGAAAGGTTATGCGGTCGGGGTGCTTGCGCAGAAGCCGCTCGGCCAACTGAATGAGCCAGTCCATTCCGCCCGACGCCTGCATAATGCCAGCGCAAGTGACGGCGGCAATGATTATGTAGATAACGTCGGTTGGCGGTGTGCCAGGTTTCAGGCCGAAGCCGAAAACAAGAATTGCCAGGCCAATGCCCGAAATCGCGCCCAGCGCCAGCGAACCGTAGCGCGAGCCAACCCACAATGCGCCCAGCACAATGCAGAGTTGCAGAATGATAGATAGTGTCGCCATAGTTTTACATTTAATTATCGAAGCCTAAATATACGGTGTTTTTCGATTCGGTTGGCGGAAATTTGTTTGGTGAATTGGTGAATCGCATCCCTACCAAATTTAATGGTAACGCCCTGACGGGCGGAAATTTTTAAAAAATCTATAAGAAAATTATTCAAAATCAATATCTAACCAAACTTATCCAAAACAACCCAAAAACTTTGTTTGGATAAATTCGGGTTCGTTTGGTTAGGGATAAAAAACTGGAAATCGATTATCTATTTATCGCTAACCGATTTTATCAGATTCAATCAGAAAAAGTTATCGGTTAAAATCGGGTTGAATCGGTTAGAGACAAAAAATCTTAAAATCAATTTTTTATAAATTTTGAATTGAATTTTTTTAAAATTTCTCGCGTAAGCGAAAACCCAAACTTCACGCATTCAATCCTTCAACCAATATATTTTCCGTCGGCACTTTTGCCCAACTGAATTCGTGCAGAATCTCGCTGATTGTCAGCGGTTCGGGGCGGTCGGTGATTCCCGCAAGGTGGGCGACAAGGCCCAGAAGTTGCTCGGGCGTGTGGTTCTGCCGAAGGCTGCCCATATCGGTGCCGCGGTCGCGTTTGGCAAGGCGGTGGCCGCCAGTTGACATCAGCAGCGGAATGTGTGCGAACTGCGGCACGGGGTAGCCGAGCAGCCCGTAAAGGTAGATTTGCTGCGGCGTTGACGGCAGAAGGTCGCAGCCGCGGACCACTTCGGTGACGCCCATCAGAGCGTCGTCGGCCACCACGGCCAACTGGTAGGCGAAGTTGCCGTCGGCTCGGCGGACAATGAAATCGCCGCAGTCGCGGGCCAAATTGTAGTGCTGCAAACCGTAATGACCATCGGTGAAAGTGCTGTCGGCATCGGGCACGCAGAGCCGTGTGGCGGGCTTGCGTGTGGCGCTCATTGCAGTGCGCTCGGCGGCCGTGAGTGCTCGGCAGCGGCCGCTGTAAACCACCACGCCGTCGGATTGGTGCGGTGCGCTGGCGGCCATAATGTCGGCGCGGGTGCAGAAGCACGGATAGAGCAAACCGCGAGCCTCAAGTTTCTGCAGTTCACGCTCGTAAACGGCATCGCGCTGGCTCTGATAGTACGGACCGCTGGGGCCGCCACGGCTCCCGCCTTCGTCCCACTCAAGGCCGAGCCAGAGCAGGTCGTCCTCAATCTGCGCGGCATACTCGGGGCGGCACCGCTGGCGGTCAAGGTCCTCAACGCGCAGCAGCCATTTGCCACCCTGGCTGCGTGCCGAAAGCCACGACAGCACGGCGCTGTAAATATTCCCTAAATGCATCCGCCCGCTCGGCGACGGGGCAAAACGACCTTTCATTGTTAAGGATTCAAACTGATAATAACAGAATTTAAGGCAAGGGCTGCATAAATGTGCGGTTGCGAACTGCACAAATTATTTAACATTTATAATATCAGATAATTGTGTACACAGAGTGGGATATTCCTCGCGGATTGTGTTATAAACATCCTCCATCCGAAGTGTCTGATAGCGGTGTGCTGTAATATCGCGCATTCCCGCAATGGCCTTCCACGGAAAATCTTTGTATTCTTGCCGCGTTTCTTCGGATATGACTTTTGCCAGTTCGCCAACATTTATGCAGGTCATCGACAATGCCCGTTTCTGCAACTCGCTGGCCATAAACGCTTCAAGGCTGGTGTCAGCGAGCAGTGAAATGCCAATCTTCATTTCACTAATCATCTTCTGTATGGCGATAAAATCTCTACGCTGCATACAGAACAACCTCCTTTCCAACCTCAATCATATCGTCGCTCGAGAGCGGACCGTGGATAATATCGACATCCAACCCCAAAGCGCTTTCGAAATCGAGTTTGAGTTTCGACAGCGTTATGAGTGAGACAGGGTTGAAAAACTCCACAATCAGGTCAACATCGCTCTTGTCGGAATTTGTACCGTTTGCACGCGAGCCGAACAGCACAACCTTCTTGATTGCGTATTTGCTGACGAAAGCCAAAACACTCCGTTTAATGTCGTCAATTCCCATAACCAGCTTTGCAAAAACTTTTCAAATATAGAAAACTTGCTCAAAAACAGAAAATTAATTCACCCGTGCGAAACCCTAAAACCTCACGCAAATCCCCACTCCCGATTGCATCAGGCCAATGTTCAGGCTAACGCCGTCGGCATCGTCTTTGGGCGGAATGTACTCGGTGCCCATCAGGCGCAAGGCCTCACGCGACTGCTTGTTGTAGTTCATAAAAATCGGAATCGAAATGGCGGCCATACAGCACCCTGCAACCGACATCGGAATGTTCGGCGAGTCGTCCCAAATCATACTCACGAGCGGATAGGCCACCAAAACGCCGCCCACCACGCAGAAGAGTTTGCCGAAGAACATCGACTCCTGCGCCTTGCCGAACATATCGGCGGCGGGTTCGTTGGCTCCGCAACCCACTATCAGACGGTCGAGACTGACGCGCGCGCTATCGACATAAAAGCGGTTGAGTCCGCAGTGCTTCTGCACTTTGACGGCGCTTGCAGGAATTGAATCCTGCGCTGAAAGTGTGCCAGCGGCAATCACTAACAGACTGATAATGAGCAGACGTTTCATAGTGTTTCTTTTATTTGATAATCGTTGCGGTCGGTTGAACTGCGCGAGACGAGTTCGCCCAGAAATCCCGTCAGGAAGAGTTGCGTGCCCAGAATCATACAGGTGAGAGCCAGATAGAAATAGGGGCTGCTGGTGACGAGCGGCGCGGCAATGCCTCGCGAAAGCGATATGAGTTTGATTGCGCCCACGGTGGCGGCGGCAAAGAATCCCAAAAGGAAGACAAACACGCCCAGAGTGCCGAAAAGGTGCATCGGTTTTTTGCCGAATTTGGTCATAAAGAGTATCGACATCAGGTCGAGAAAGCCGTTTATGAAGCGCTCAATGCCGAATTTGGTCTTGCCGTACTTGCGCGCGCGGTGAACGACCACCTTCTCACCTATTCGGCCGAAGCCCGCCTGCTTGGCCAGCACGGGAATGTAGCGGTGCATCTCGCCGTAAACCTCGATTGACTTCACCACGTCGCGGCGGTAAGCCTTCAGGCCGCAGTTCATATCGTGCAGGCCAATGCCCGTGGTGACGCGGCCCACCCAGTTGTAGAACTTGCTCGGAATGGTTTTGGTGATTGGGTCGTGGCGCTCTTTCTTCCAACCCGACACAAGGTCGAACCCGTCGCTGACAATCATCTTGTACATTGCGGGAATCTCGTCGGGGCTGTCCTGCAGGTCGGCATCCATTGTGAAGACCACGTCGCCCTCGGCCTCGCGGAAGCCGCAGAATAGCGCTGCCGACTTGCCGTAGTTGCGGCGGAAACGCAGGGCGCGGATTGAGCCGTACTCTTCGGTGAGTTTATGGATTTCGTCCCACGAGCCGTCGGTACTGCCGTCGTCAACAATCACAATCTCATAGGTAAAATTGTTGTCGTACATCACTTTGGCTATCCAAGCCACAAGTTCGCTGATTGATTCCTGCTCGTTGTAGAGCGGTATTACAACACTGATATTCATTGATTTAAATTATTAATCTGTAGTAATGGTTTTGTTTTGATGATGTTGGCCAGAATCAGGCTGAAGAATCCAGCGCCAATGAGTTGCATAATGAACATCACAAAGGCCATTGAGCCGCCCGAGAGCGATTCTCTGTATAAATTCATCATTGCCGCCGTCTGCTCGTCGTTCATTCCCCACTGCTGCCGCAAGACGGGTTCAACCTGACCGATAATGGTTTGAAGGTCTTCAGGCGCGATGGTGCTGTAGTAGAAATATCCGAACACGGCAAGCACTATGGCGCTAATCACGTTGAGTTTGGTGACGTAGAGCAGCGCGCGGCCGTAGATGAACTTCTCGCCTTCGACAGCCTCACGGTACTGACGGCCTGAAATCATCACCACAAACGAGAAGATGATGATGTTGAGCCACGAGATGTTGTCGCCAGGCGTGTGCGTCATTCCCCGCAGGTGCGCAATGAAGATGGTGGACGCAAACGACAGACCGATTACCGCCCCAACCTTCAGAATGAATAAGTTGACTTCGTTTTTTTCAGACATCATTGATGAGTTTGAACTGCAAATATAACTTAAACGCAAACTGAAAACACAAACATTAATCAAAAACAGCAACTCAACTTTTTAAACCCCATCTCAACCTTCTAAACTTTTCTAAACATTCTCAACCTTTTCTTATCTTCGCCTCAAAACTTCTGAAGCAATGTTTTCAGTTTTCAAAA
>JAEEPS010000035.1 GCA_016284875.1 Salinivirgaceae bacterium
TGTGTTTGTGGGCCTGATTCTTCACTTGAGCCAATTCTGGTACAAGATGCAGTTTGCCGAGATTGCAGGCATCACCAATCAGTATGGAGTGGCCGACGGCGCCGCTTGGATGCAGTACTACTTCAGCCAACTGCCTGTAGTCATCTGCTATCTGGTTTGGTTCGTGGCCATCTGGTTCCACCTGTGCCACGGCTTCTGGAGCGCTCTGCAGACCATTGGCTGGAACAACAAGGTTTGGATGGACCGATGGAAATGCATCTCGAACATTTTTGCGACAGTCGTTATGCTCGGTTTCGCAGCAGTGGTTATCGCCGCTTACATTAAATCGCTTTGCTAACTATCTAATTTGAAATAAAATGGCTACAATAGATTCTAAAATACCTGAAGGTCCGATAGCCGAAAAATGGACCAACTATAAGGCACATCAAAAACTTGTGAACCCCGCCAACAAGCGCAAATTGGACATCATTGTTGTTGGAACAGGTTTGGCTGGCGCATCGGCAGCATCAACTTTGGCCGAGATGGGTTTCAACATCCTGAACTTCTGCATTCAGGACTCACCGCGCCGCGCTCACTCAATTGCGGCTCAGGGCGGTATCAACGCAGCAAAGAACTATCAGAACGACGGCGACTCGGTTTACCGCCTGTTCTACGATACTGTTAAAGGTGGCGACTATCGCGCCCGCGAAGCCAACGTTTACCGTCTGGCCGAAGTGTCGAACAACATCATCGACCAATGCGTGGCTCAGGGCGTTCCTTTCGCCCGCGAATATGGTGGCCTGCTTGCCAACCGTTCGTTCGGTGGCGCACAGGTTAGCCGCACATTCTACGCCAAAGGTCAGACAGGTCAGCAACTTCTGCTTGGCGCCTACTCGTCGCTCAACCGCCAAATCAAGGCTGGCAAGGTGAAGAGTTACAACCGCTACGAGTTGCACGATATTGTTATGGTTGACGGCCGCGCCCGCGGTATCATCGCCAAAAACCTGGTGACAGGCGAGTTTGAGCGTTTTGCCGCTCACGCTGTTGTTCTGGCAACAGGCGGCTACGGCAACACCTACTTCCTTTCGACCAACGCTATGGGCTGCAACTGCTCGGCTGCCATCGCGGCTTACCGCAAGGGCGCTTACTTTGCAAACCCTTCATACGTACAGATTCACCCGACTTGTATCCCGGTTCACGGCGACAAACAATCGAAACTGACACTTATGTCGGAGTCGCTGCGTAACGACGGCCGCATCTGGGTTCCGAAGAAGATTGAGGACGCCAAGAAACTTCAGAAAGGCGAAATCAAAGGCTCTGACATTCCTGAAGAAGACCGCGACTACTACTTGGAGCGCCGCTATCCCGCATTCGGCAACCTGGTTCCGCGCGACGTTGCAAGCCGCGCCGCCAAAGAGCGCTGCGACAAGGGCTTCGGCGTGAACAATACTGGCCTGGCCGTGTTCCTTGACTTCTCTGAAGCCATCAACCGCCTTGGCATCGACGTTGTCCGTCAGCGCTACGGCAACCTGTTTGATATGTACGAAGAGATTTCGGACGTTAATCCTGGCGAGTTCGCACGTGAGATTAACGGTGTGAAATACTACAACCCGATGATGATTTTCCCCGCCATCCACTACACAATGGGCGGTCTGTGGGTTGACTACGAACTGCAGACTTCAGTGAAGGGCCTGTTCGCCATTGGCGAGTGCAACTTCTCTGACCACGGCGCCAACCGTCTGGGTGCTTCGGCTCTGATGCAGGGTCTGGCCGACGGATACTTCGTTCTGCCTTACACCATTCAGAACTACCTGAGCGACCAAATCACCGTTCCGCGCTTCGACCCGAACAGCAAAGAGTTCATCGACGCTCAGAAGAAATGCGAAGCCGAACAGGACGCTCTGATGAAAATCAAGGGCAAACGCTCGGTTGACTCTATCCACAAGGATTTGGGCCACATTATGTGGGAATACGTTGGTATGGGCCGCACCAAAGAGAGCCTTGAGACAGCGCTCACCAAACTGAAAGAGTTGCGCAAGGAGTTCGAAACCAACCTGTTCATCCCTGGAAAGGAAGAAGGTATGAATGTTGAACTCGACAAGGCCTTCCGTTTGAAAGACTTTATTATGATGGGCGAACTGATTGCCCGCGACGCACTGAGCCGTAACGAGAGTTGCGGCGGCCACTTCCGTGAGGAGTACCAAACTGAAGAGGGCGAGGCAAAACGCGACGACGAGAACTACTTCTACGTTGGCTGCTGGAACTATCAGGGCGACGACAACAAAGAGCCTGAACTGCTGAAAGAACCGCTTAAATATGAGGCTATCAAGGTTCAAACTCGTAACTATAAATCATAATCATCTTAAAAAGTAAATCAAATGGCTACAGATAATATAATGAAAGTAAACTTGAAGGTTTGGCGTCAGGCTGGCCCGAAAGAAAAAGGCGGGTTTGTGACTTACGAGAATGTTGAGACAACCCCCGACACTTCGTTCTTGGAAACTTTGGATATTCTGAACGAGTCGCTCATTGAGAAGGGCGAGGAGCCAATTGTGTTCGACCACGACTGCCGCGAGGGTATCTGCGGAATGTGCTCACTCTACATCAACGGTCACCCGCACGGTCCTGCAACTGGCGCAACAACCTGTCAATTGTATATGCGCCGCTTCAAAAACGGCGAGACCATCACCGTTGAGCCGTGGCGCTCGGCTGCGTTCCCTGTTCTTAAAGACCTGATGGTGAACCGCAACGCCTTCGACCAAATCCAACAGGCAGGCGGCTACGTATCGTTCAACTGCGGCGGCGCTCAAGACGCCAACGCTATTCCAATCTCGAAGGTTGACGCCGACGAGGCTATGGACTCGGCCACCTGCATCGGCTGCGGCGCTTGCGTTGCTGCCTGCAAGAACGGCTCGGCAATGTTGTTCGTATCGGCTAAGGTTTCGCAGTTCGCACTGCTGCCGCAAGGCCGCGTTGAGGCTGCCAAACGTGTTAAGGCAATGGTTGCCAAGATGGACGAACTGGGATTCGGAAACTGCACCAACACCCGCGCCTGCGAGGCTGAGTGCCCGAAACGCATCTCAATCAGCAACATCGCCCGTATGAACCGCGAGTTCCTTTGCGCAAAACTGAAAGACTAATAATCTTTACATAGTTGTAGTGGTCCCCGCTGCCGAAACAGGTGGCGGGGATTTTTTTTGTGGATTGATTTGCGCGCAAAATCGGAAAGAAGAAGCATTTTCTGCACTTCAGAAAGTGAGATATTTGTAAAATATTGCGCTTTCGGAAGTGAAATTTTATCAATAACTTGCACTTTTGAAAGTGCAATTATATCTTTGCAAAAAAGATATAATTATGGAGTCATTGATTACAACCTACCGATTGAGCCTTGATATGGCCCCTGATGCCTTTGTCCGCAGTTTCCACGACAAAATCAACTGGAACAACCGTCTGCTTGGGCTTGTGGGGCAGAAAGGCGTCGGCAAATCGACGCTTATTCTTCAGCATATCAAGCGCCACGACGACGTGAGCAAGTCGCTCTACGTTCAGGCCGACGATTTCTATTTTGCAGGGCACACGCTTGTCGATTTGGCCCGCGATTTTATGAAGAACGGCGGCCAGCGCCTGTATATCGATGAAATCCACAAATACAAAGGCTGGTCAACGGAAATAAAGATGATTTACGACCAGTTGCCGATGCTCAGCGTCGTTTATTCGGGCAGTTCGATTTTGGATATCAAGAAGGGCTCGAAGGCCGATTTAAGCCGCCGCGCCGTTGAGTACACCATTCCTGGGCTATCGTTCCGCGAGTACCTGAATCTGACTCAAGGCTGGAATCTTGCCGAGGCTACTTTGAACGACATTCTGGCAGGAAAGGTGGATTTTCCTTTCGGAAAACACCGCCCGCTGGTTTACTACAAGCAGTATCTGCGGGCTGGCTACTATCCCTATTTTGCGGAGCCCGACTTCAGAATAAAACTAAATCAGGCCATTACGGCGACAGTTGAGGACGACATTCCAAAATATGCCGATATGCCCGTGGCTTCGGCTGTCAAACTCAAACGACTGATGTACGTTCTGGCCAAAAGCGTGCCGTTCAAGCCAAACTACTCGAACCTGTCACGCGACCTTGAAATCGGCCGCAACCAACTGCCCGACTACATTGCCTATCTCGAGAAATCAGGCTTGCTAAACGCACTTCCCGCAAAGGGCAGCGGTGATGCCATTCTCAATAAAATTGAGAAGATATATCTGAACAACAGCAATATAGCCTATGCCGTAGCCGACAGCAATCCCGACGAAGGAACAATCCGCGAGACAATGTTCCTAACGTGGATGCGCGAGAAATTCCGTGTCACGGCTTCCGATATTTCTGATTTTGAGGTTGATGGCCGCACTTTCGTGGTTGGCGGAAAAAGCAAGGGCAAAAAGCAGATTCTGACGGCCGACGAGGGTTACATTGTGGCCGACAATATGGAGTACGCCGTTGGAAACAAAATTCCTATCTGGATGTTTGGATTTTTGTATTGAGGCTATTGGTTTTAGCAACTGAAAACCAACTATTTTGAGCAAATTAGTGAACTGAGAAGTAGTGTGGTGGAATAATTGATAATCAATGTGGTTTCATAGAAAGTAATTCCACCACCAACAACAGTATTGTTATAAATGTTTTACAATTAATATCTTTGCAAAAAACGATTAAAACAGATAAAGTAAACAGAGACCCAAACATATTTTGTTAGACAATTTAGCAGCACAACAATATGAAGCAATTACTTACATTTTTCTTTACCACTCTGCTCGCCGCGCAGACTTGGGCAACCAATTTCGATTTCTCCGCCAAAACCCCCAGCGGCCAGACTTTGTTTTACGCAATTACAGGTAGCACCGAGCCTTACACCGTGGTAGTTGTATACCCTAATTATTCGAAAGACGATAATGATTTTTACAGTGGCTACCCTAAACCGGCTGGAACATTGGAAATACCAAGTTCAGTAACAAATGGTGAAATAACTTACTCGGTTACCAGCATTGACGGCTATGCGTTCACAGGTTGCAGCGGTCTGAAATCAGTTGCTATTCCTGAATCGGTCGAGAGCATTGACGGCTATGCGTTCTTCGGTTGCAGCGGTCTCACATCAGTTACCATTCCTAACTCTGTTACCAGCATTGGCAGCTGTGCTTTCAGTGGTTGCAGCGGGCTGAAATCAGTTGCTATTCCTGAATCGGTCGAGAGCATTGACGACTATGCGTTCTCAGGTTGCAGCGGTCTTACATCAGTCACCATTCCTAACTCTGTTACCAGCATTGGCAGCAGTGCTTTCGAAGAATGCAGCAATCTGACCACAGTCACTATTTCTGAAGGCGTCACAAATATTGGAGAAGCTGCCTTCTTTAGGTGCTTCAGTCTTACATCAGTTACCATACCAAACTCTGTTACAAGCATTGGCGACATGGCTTTCGATTATTGCACTAGTTTGGCATCAGTTGCTATCGGAAACTCGGTTACCAGCATTGGCAGCAGTGCTTTCGAAGATTGCATAAGCCTTGCATCAATTGTGATTGCAGAAGAAAATACTAAATACGATTCACGTAATAATTGTAACGCCATAATTGAAACCGAGACAAACACGCTTGTTCTTGGCTGTAAAAACACAATAATTCCGAATACAATTACTTCTATAGGATGGTTTGCTTTTTATCATTGTAAAGATTTGACATCTGTCTCCATTCCAAATTCGGTAACATACATTGGTGGTAATGCATTCGTTGATTGCAGCAATCTTACATCTGTCACCATACCTAATACAGTCACATATATTGGCAATGGTGCATTCGCATTTTGTGCTAATGCAACGATATATTGTGAAGAAGAAGGCGAACCTGATGAATGGGATATGCACTGGAATGAAAGTGGTGGAAAGGTGGTTTGGGGATCTGAAATGCCAACAGCCGTCGATTCAGAAGCCTCCACTAATGTGAAAATCTACGCCACAAGCAATATTGTAATTGTGGAAAACCCTAAAAACGAGATATTTGTTTACAATGCAATGGGGCGCCTCGTAGGTAGAGACGTGGCGTGCCGTGTCCGCGCAGCAATAACCGTCAAAGGCGCAGGCGTTTACATTGTAAAAACTGGTGGTGTGGTTAAACGGGTTATGGTGAATTGAGAATTTGGTAAATAATTGATAATGTGGTAGAGACGTCATAATATGGCGTCTCTACATTTTTTATATTCGGTTTGAATCGGCAAAAATCGGTTAGCGAAAAAAAACGTGTAAATCAGGTTGTCAGAGTAATCTATACGAAACCTCACACATTCAACAACTTCTTCACTTCCTCAACCGAAAATCCGCGGCGTTTTGCGTAGTCCTCAATCTGCGCATCGTCAATTTGGCCGACAGAGAAATAGCCTGCCTGCTCGTGCGCAATCAGCATTCCGCAGATGCTGGTTGTGGGCTGGATGGCGTACGACTCGGTGAGTGAGACGCCCAACTTCTCGCGAGCGCCAATAGCATTGAATACCAACTCTTTGATTGAATGGTCGGGACAAGTGGGGTAGCCAAAGGCAGGGCGGATTATCGGCATTTGACCGACAATCTGCTTTTGCATCAGTTCGGCGGCGGCTTCGGCCAGACGGGCGCAGAGCGACTGCCGCAACAGGCACTCAAATGACTTGCAATCGGTACACAACTGCTTGTCGCTCACCTTGATGCAGAACAAACCGATTGGCGTTTGACGGTCGGCAGTTGAGAAGTAGTCGGCGAGCGACAGGAAGTTGCTGCCAAAGTTCTGGCTGCGAAGCATCGGCAAGCGCGTGCCGTTGTCGAGAACGATGTCGTTGCCATCTTTGTGGGCGTTGAAAAAGTTCAAGACCATCGACACCTCGATGCTATGGTCGATGCCGACCGATTTCAGCAGATTCTGGGCCGACTCAAGTGTGCGGCGGGCTTCGTCGTTTTCGAGCAATTTCTCGAGCGTCGCGCCCTTGAATCCCCAAAAATAGAGCAGGTGCGGCCAGTCGATAAACTCGCGCAACTCGCTCATTGGTATATTGTTGCGTTCAATATTTTCGGTGCTGCCAAAACCGTTGACAAATGTCGATAGCGCAAACTGCGGCGCCTTCTCGTTGGCAGTGGCGTATGGCTCAATGTCCTCTTTTCGCTTGTTGTAATGGTCGCGGACGTCCTGCTGGGCGCGTTTTATTTCGGCAATGGTGGCCTCGCGGTCGCTCAAAAGGCGCTTTGCAAGCACAGCCGAAGCCGACGCATCGTTGCCGTGAGCCACAAAATAACTGTAGCGCGTAGCCAGTTTCACAGCCGTATGGACGACAGAAGTTGTTGCGCCGCCCACCAAAACGGGTATCTGAAGATGCTCTTTTTCAAGCATTTCGCACAGTTGCTCCATCTCTTTCAGCGATGGTGTGATGAGCCCGCTCACGGCGATGATGTCGGCCTTCTCGCGCACTGCGGTGTCGATGATTGTGCGGTTGTCAACCATCACACCCAAATCGATGACATCGAGATTGTTACAAGCGAAAACGATGCCCACAATATTTTTGCCGATGTCGTGCACATCGCCCTTGACGGTTGCCAGAACCACCTTTGCTCGACGGCCAGAATCGCCCGAAGCGCTGTTGTGCCGTTCAATTTCGGGCTGAAGAATTGTAACGGCCTGCTTCATCACCTTTGCCGACTTAACTACTTGTGGCAGAAACATTTTGCCTTCGCCAAACAGTTTACCCACGCGGTCCATTCCGTTCATCAGCGGGCCCTCGATAATATCGACGGGACTGCCGTATTGCTGCATTGCCTCGGCCAAATCGGGCTCAAGAAAATCGGAGTTGCCCTTCACAAGCGCATACGCAAGTCGCTCATCGACAGACTGTTCGCGCCACGCTTCCTGCTTTGTGGCAGTGTGGCTGCCCGCATCGGCCGACTCTTTCATCCGCGATGCAAGGTCGATAAGCGCTTCTGTGGCCTCGGCAGAGCGGTTCAAAATCACATCCTCGCAGAGTTTCAGTAAGTTAGGCTCAATCTCATCGTAAACTTGCAGCATTGCGGGGTTCACAATTCCCATATCGAGCCCGACAGCCGTGCCGTGGTAAAGGAACACCGAATGCATCGCCTCGCGCACAGGATTATTGCCGCGGAAGGCGAACGAAAGGTTTGATATTCCGCCACTTGTGCGTGCGCCAGGCAGGTTCTTCTTAATCCATTCAACGGCGCGGATGAAGTCGATGCCGTAGTTGGCGTGCTCTTCGATTCCTGTTCCGACCGACAGCACATTCACGTCGAAAATTATCTCGTAAGGCTTGTATCCAGCCTTATCTATCAGTAAGTTATAAGCACGTTCGCAGATTTCAATCTTGCGCTCGTAAGTTGTGGCCTGACCAACCTCATCGAAAGCCATCACAATCACGGCCGCCCCCAACTTTCTGATTTCGCGGGCTTTCTGCAAAAATTTCTCTTCGCCTTCCTTCAGGCTTATCGAGTTGACAATGCATCGCCCCTGAGCGTTTTTTAGACCAGAAAGTATTGAATTCCAATCAGATGAATCGACCATAATTGCAGCCTTCACAATTTCGGGGTCGTTGCTGATGAAGCGGATGAAATTCTGCATTTCGGCGGCGCTGTCGAGCATCGCGTCATCCATATTTATGTCGATGATGTCGGCGCCGTCCTCAATCTGCTTGCGAGCGATGTTGGCGGCCTCCTCGTAGTTCTTCTCCGAAATGAGCCGCGCGAATTTCCGCGAGCCTGCCACATTGGTGCGTTCGCCCACATTGGTGAAATTGCGTTCGTTTTTATCGACAATCACCACGTCCAAACCGCTGACAATCAATCGTTCATCAACTTTTGCAGGAATACGCGGCGCGATGCCTTTCACGGCTTCGGCAATGGCCTTGATGTGCGCGGGCGACGTGCCGCAGCATCCGCCCGCAATGTTTATCAGTCCGTCATCAGCCATCTGCTTGATAATGTGCGCTGTAGTCGATGGCAACTCATCGTACTCGCCCATCTCGTTGGGCAGGCCCGCATTTGGGTATAGGCTTAAAAAACAAGGCAGTTTGGCTGATAGTTGCTCAACAAACGGCCGCAATTCCGATGCTCCAAACGAGCAGTTCAGACCGAACGAGAGCACAGGGTAATGGCTGATGCTGACGAAAAAGGCTTCAATCGACTGGCCCGTGAGTGTGCGGCCGCTGCGGTCGTTGAGCGTGGCCGAAATCATAACTGGAATGTCGGTGCCGCGGCGCTCCTGCACGTTCTGGATGGCATAGAGCGCGGCTTTGGTGTTGAGCGCGTCGAAGCAGGTCTCAATCAACAGCACATCAACGCCGCCATCTATCAGTCCTTCAACCTGCTCGGTGTAGGCATCGGCCATTGTGTCGAAGTCGGTGGCGCGGTATTCGGGATGGTTGATGTCGGGCGACAGTGACAGCGTTTTCGAAGTCGGACCCATACTTCCTGCCACCCAAACCTTGCGGCTGGTGCAGGCGTCAGCCACACGACGGGCGTTCTGCGCCGCAGCGGTGTTCATCTGCCGCGCCAGGTGCTCGCAATGGTATTCGTGCTGCGATATCTTATTGCTGCTAAACGAGTTAGTTTCAATAATATCGGCTCCCGCGTCCACATACATCTGGTGCACTTCAGCAATCACTTGCGGCGCAGTTAGGTTCAGAATGTCGTTGTTGCCCTTGAGCATCACGGGGTGATTTTTGAACTCGTCGCCGCGGAAATCGGCTTCGGTCAGGCCGAATTTCTGGATACAGGTGCCCATTGCGCCGTCAAGAATCAAGATGCGCTGGTTGAGTGCTTCTTTGATGGTCATTATGTTGTTTTCTTCAAAATTCAACTTCAAAATCGCTATAAATCAATCGGTAAAGCCCGCCTGATTTTGGCTGCAAATATAAAATGGGGATTTGTTTTTTTATGCGTTTTCAACAAAAAGGTCTTCAATCAAAAAAATAGGGACACGCCACCAACAAAATCCACTTTGCCCGCCCGACATATCGCTAATCGAGCCTAAAAAAACGATAAACCGAACGATTGTGCCAACCTTCGGGGCTTTGTTTGCTATTTCAGGTTGCGGGAAATGCCACTTTTGAAATTAATAAAAGTAATAAATACTTTTATAATTAATTTTTTGATTATATTTGTGTTGACAATCTGGTCGGGAAAACGGATTTTTAACATTTAATAACTTCAAAAACAATGAAAAGATTTGTGTCTTGCGCACTTCTATCTTTGTGTTGCGCAGGTTGTTGCGTGGCGCAGGGATTTAAGAATCCTGTTTTGCCGGGGTTTCACGCTGATCCGAGCGTGTGCCGTGCGGGCGACGATTTCTATTTGGTTAACAGCACGTTCCAGTATTTTCCTGGCGTGCCGGTGTTTCATAGCAAAGACCTCATTCATTGGGAGCAAGTGGGCAACTGTCTTACCCGAAAGTCGCAAATCGACCTCTCAGGTATCTACAATCAGGACAATGCTCAGCGCGGTTGGACAAATGCGGGCGTATATGCCACCACAATCCGACATCACAACGGACGGTTTTATATGGTGACAACAGTTTTCCCGTCGCGCAGGCATTTTTATGTCTATACCGATAATCCCGCCGGCGAGTGGTCTGAACCTATTGTAATTGACTTTGCCATTGGTAGTTGCGACCCGACTTTGTATTTTGAGGACAACAAATGCTATTTTCTTTGGAAGGAGGGCGACATCAAGATTTGCGAAATCGACGTTACCACCGGCAAGAAAATCGGTGAAATTCATCATCTTGGCATCGGTCTTGGCGGACGTTACCCCGAAGGCCCTCATATCTACAAAAAAGACGGTTGGTATTATATGATGTTGGCTGAGGGCGGCACCGAACAGGGGCACCACGTGAATATCCTCCGCAGCCGCTCGCTTTTTGGCCCTTACGAAAGTAACAAGGCAAACCCGATTCTCACACATTTTAGTATGGAGATGCAGAATAGTGATATTCAGGGACTTGGACACGCCGATTTGGTGCAAGCGCCCGATTCGTCGTGGTGGATGATTTGCCTTGGATACCGCACAAGCGGATACCTTTTGCACGTGATGGGTCGCGAAACTTTCCTTGCGCCCGTGCGTTGGGACAAGAATGCTTGGCCTGTTGTCAATGGCAACGGCACTTTGCAAACCGATATGCAGTGCGCCACGTTGCCGCAAGTGCCTTTTGCACCCGAACCTTTGCGTGAGGATTTCAATTTTATCAAGCGCAACGCCCCCGCCGACAGTTATTCCTCGTTGGGACTTCCGATGGGTTGGCACAGCATTGGCAACCCCGACCTTTCGCGCTATTCGCTTACCGAGCGCAACGGTTGGTTGAGGCTCAAACCCGCCGCCGGAATCACTCTCGACCACGCCACGTCGCCAACATTTGTGGCAAGGCGTCAGACCGAACGCAATTTTTCGGCAACGGTTTTGGTAGATTGTTCGCACCTCACCGACGGTATGCAGACGGGTCTCACCGCCTACGCCGCGCCGCTCAATCATTATGATGTTTTGGTAGAAAAACGTGGCGGCAAGTTTTATGCTCGCTCCAACATCCGCATTGGCGAAATGGCACATTCGTTCAAAGAAATACAGTTGAAATCCACCACGGCATACCTCCGCATCACATCCGACAAGGAGTTTTATTACCTTGAAGTATCCGACGACGGCAAAAAATTCCAACCCCTCGGTCGTATGGATTTCCGCTACCTCACCACCGAAGTCATCGGCGGCTTCACCGGCGTAATGTTAGGCGTATTTGCCCAAGGCGGGAAAGGGTATGCGGATTTTGATTGGATGGAGTATGAGACGGAATAAAACTACAAGTTGAACGATGAAAAGACTTATATTATCAATAGCAATTTCTGCATCGGCGTTGATGGCTGATGCGCAAAATGTTGAACATCTGCTTCTTGGCGGATGGAAATTCCAAAAAGGCGCACAATCGGGCGCGGAAAGTCCTAATTTCGACGATTCCAAATGGCAATCTGTAACAATCCCGCACGACTGGGCAATCTCTGGTCCTTTCGACAAAGAGATTGACAAACAGGTAGTTGCAATCGAACAAAATGGCGAACTCGAAGCCACTGAAAAGACCGGGCGCACCGGCTCACTGCCGTGGATTGGCGAAGGTTGGTACAGAAATTCAATCGAAATCCCCGACGGATACAGCCACGCCGAACTCATTTTTGACGGCGCAATGTCAGAGCCGAAAGTTTATGTGGAAGGCAATTTTGCGGGCTATTGGGCGTATGGCTACACCACTTTTGCCCTCGACATCACGCCCTATATCCCAAAAAACGGCGGCAAAATCACGCCTGGCAAATACTCCGTTGCCGTCCACCTCAAAAACCGCGAGGAATCCAACCGCTGGTATCCGGGTGCGGGATTGTATCGTCCTGTAAGACTGTCGCTTTCGCAAGATGTGGCGGTCAAGACTTTCGGTATTTTTGCAAGGACAACGGGCATTGAGGGCATCAATTCTGACGGCACTTCGGCTCAATCGGCAAGGATTACCGTTACAACCGCATTGCGCACCTCCAACCGTCAAAAAATCAAAGTGTTGCACACTTTAATTGGCAACGGCTCGGAAGTGGCGCATACCGAGACCGATTTGTCGGGCGACGAAACCACACAGATTTTTACAGTCAACAATCCCAAACTTTGGTCGCCTGAACATCCGGTGCTTTATGTGCTTGAAACGTCGATTATTTGCAATGGCAAACTCATTGATCAACAGCGCACTAACATTGGCATCCGCACCGTGGAATATGGCGGAGAGGGATTCAAACTCAACGGCAAACTCACCAAATTTCGCGGAGTGTGTCTGCATCACGATTTGGGACCGCTCGGAACGGCATTTTATAAGGCAGCATTCCGCCGTCAAGTGCGGTTGTTGAAGGAAATCGGCTGCAATGCAATCCGCACCTCCCACAACATTCCCGCGCCGTGGCAGATGGACATTTGCGACGAAATGGGCATGCTCGTCATGGCTGAATCTTGCGATATGTGGGTATCTCCAAAATGTAAAAACGGTTATGCAATTTTCTTTGAACAAATTGACAATCAATCGCCTAACGCTGACGGTCGTCCGTGGTGGCAGCGCGATTTTGAGAATCTCGTTGTAGTCAATAGAAACCATCCGTCTATCGTGATGTGGAGCATTGGCAACGAAATCCCCGACCAAGGCAGCGCAGTGGGATTGAAATATACTCGCATGATACAGAGCCTGATACACTCACTCGACAACACACGCCCCTGCACACAAGGCCTCGACCGTGGAGATTTGTGCATTGAATCGGGAGTTTTTCAAAATACCGACGTGCCGGGCTACAATTACCGTCTGCACGTCTATGACAAGGGGCACGAAAATTCGCCTTCCGGACTTGTTCTCGGCACTGAAACTGCTTCAACAATTTCGAGCCGTGGAGTATATAAATTTCCCGCTGAGGAAAACCACGGCGACGCCTACGACGACGGACAGATTTCGAGTTACGACCTCGAAAGTTGTATTTGGAGCAATTTGCCCGACGACGACTGGATTTGGCAGGACAAAGCGCCGTGGGTAACAGGCGAATTTGTTTGGACTGGGTTCGACTACCTCGGCGAGCCGACTCCATACGACGATTATTGGCCGTCGAGGAGCAGTTATTTTGGAATTTTTGACCTTGCAGGACTGCCCAAAGACCGCGCATTTTTGTATAAGACGCATTGGGCTCCCGAAGAAAAAACGCTCCACGTACTCCCCCACTGGACTTTCCCTGACCGCAAGGGAAAAGTAACGCCGGTGTTTGTTTATACATCATATCCAGAAGCCGAACTGTTCATAAATGGCAAGTCGCAGGGCAAAAAACGCCACATTGATATGACGCTCGACGACTACTGCAACAACCGCATCGACGTCAGGATGCCGTGGGGCGATATGTCAAAATTTGCCGACCCCAACGCCCCCGAAGGCAAAAACCGCCTCGACCGTTACCGTCTGCGCTGGATGAATGTCAAATACGAGCCGGGCGAAATCAAGGTGGTTGCCTACGACAAAAACGGCAACAAGGCGGAAGAAAAAATCATCAAAACCGCCGGCAAGCCGCATCATTTGGTTTTGGAAGCCGACCGTAATACGCTGACCGCCACGCCGTTAATTAACGGTATGCCGCAAGATTCGCCCGATTTGAGTTTTGTGACGGTTTCTGTGGTTGATAAAGACGGCAACCTCTGCCCCGACGCCGCAAACCAACTGACTTTCAGCGTCTCCGGCTCTGCAAAATTCAATTCCGCCTGCAACGGCGACGCCACGTCTATCGAAACCTTCACAAATCCCACAATGAAAACATTCCACGGAAAATTGGTGGTTGTAGTAGAAGCCAAAACGGAAACTGGCACAGCCACGCTCACAGTAAAAGGCTACGGATTAAAACCCGCAACGGTAACTATCAATGTAAAATAAGGGCCATATCGCCCATTCACCCGAAAAAAACGATAAACCGCACGATTGTGCCAACCTGCGGGGCTTTGTTCGCATTTGTATATGCCTATATTTGTGAAGTTTAAACTATACACGTAATTCGATTATGAAAAGAAATTTGTTCTTCACTGTTGCGGGGATGGTTGTTCTGCTGCAATCGTGCTCACAGCAAAACACACCGACGGCCGAACAGCGCGCCGCCGACCTGCTGCCGCAACTCACGCTCGAAGAAAAAGCGTCGCTCGTGCTGAACTCGTCGCCCGCCATTCCGCGTCTTGGTATCAAGTCGTACAACTGGTGGAACGAAGCCCTGCACGGCGTGGCCCGCAACGGCTCTGCCACTGTTTTCCCGCAGCCGATTGGTATGGCTGCTTCGTTCGATACCGAAAAGATTGAGCAAGTGTTCACCGCCGTTTCCGACGAGGCACGCATTAAATACACCAAAGCCGTTCGCAGCGGAAGGGTAAGGCAATATCAGGGACTGACGTTCTGGACACCCAATATCAACATTTTCCGCGACCCGCGCTGGGGCCGTGGTATGGAAACTTACGGCGAGGACCCGTATCTGACAGGCCAACTGGGTATGGCTGTTGTGCGCGGTCTGCAGGGTGACCCCGATGCGCCTGTTCTCAAAACTCACGCTTGCGCCAAACACTTTGCCGTGCATTCGGGCCTTGAAAGCAACCGCCACCGTTTCGATGCCGTTGTGTCGGAACGCGACCTGCGCGAGACCTATCTTCCCGCTTTCAAAGATTTGGTGACAAAGGCTGGCGTTAAGGAAGTTATGACGGCCTACAACCGTTTCCGCGGTGTGCCGTGTGCCGCTTCGGAATACCTTGTGAACGATATTCTGCGTGGCGAGTGGGGCTACAAGGGGCTGGTTGTTTCCGACTGCTGGGCCATTCCCGACTTTTTCGAGCCCAACCGCCACGGATATGTCGACAATCAGGCTATGGCAGCCGCCGTGGCCGTCAAAAACGGGCTCGATGTTGAGTGCGGCTCGTCGTTTGTCAGCATTCCCGAAGCCGTCCGCACGGGCCTTCTCGACGAGAAAGACTTGGACCGCAACCTGCTTCGCGTCCTGACAGAGCGTTATCGCCTGGGCGAGATGGACAGCATAACACCTTGGGATAATCTCGACACCGCCCTTCTCGAAGGCCCCGCACACCGTGCGCTCTCGCTCGAGATGGCTCACGAGTCGATGGTTTTGCTCAAAAACGACGGCATTCTGCCACTCAAAAGCGGTCAGAAGATTGCGCTTATAGGGCCTAACGCCGACGACACCGAAATGCTTTGGGGCAACTACAACCCCGTTCCGAAACAGACTGTCACTCTGCGCGCTGCGATGCAGAAACGCATTCCCGACCTGACCTATTCACGCGCCTGCGGCATTATCGATGCCGAATATATGCCCGCCCCCGACCCGCGTTTTGCCACCGCTTTCGCCGATATGAGCGACGAGCAGATTGAAAAGGTGGCCAAGCAACTGGCCATTGGCGTGGGCGATGTGAAACGCCACCTGCGCCGCCACGAGCAGATGAAGCGCAGTTTCTTGCCCGCATTGAATATGGATTCGGTTATGAATCTTCTGAAAGACGTTGATATTGTGGTGTTTGCAGGCGGAATATCGCCACGTTTGGAAGGCGAGGAAATGCCTGTTCACGTTCCTGGCTTTTCGGGCGGCGACCGCACCGACATTGAACTGCCTGGTGTTCAGCGTCGTCTGATTGCGGCTCTGCGCGATGCTGGCAAGAAGGTGGTGTTGGTCAATTTCTCGGGCTCTGCCATTGGTCTGGTGCCCGAAACCGAAACCTGCAACGCTATTCTGCAGGCTTGGTATCCAGGACAAGACGGCGGCACGGCTGTGGCCGATATTCTTTTTGGCGATGTTGTTCCATCGGGAAAACTGCCCGTAACTTTCTATCGGAATGTAGAGCAACTGCCTGAAGTTGAAGATTATAATATGGAAGGACACACCTACCGCTATTTCCGCGGCGAGCCGCTGTTTGCTTTCGGTTACGGATTGAGTTACACCACTTTCGCCTACAGTCAGCCGACGGTGAAAGGCAAAAAAGTGGTTGTTTCGGTAACCAACACGGGCAAGGTTGACGGCACCGAAGTTGTGCAACTCTACGTCCGCCGCCCCGACGACGCCGCTGGCCCCGTCCTGACCCTTCGCGGATTCCAGCGCATGGCTGTTCCTGCAGGAAAAACCGTCAAAGTCACCTTCCCTCTCACCGACGAGACCTTTGAGTGGTGGGACGAGAGTGCCCAGAATATGGTTCCGCTGCGTGGCCAGTACGAATTGCTCGTTGGCGGTTCGTCCGATATGTGCGATTTGCAGACGGTTCCGTACAAGTTCTAGGAAAACAATATAACGAATTGTGCAGCAAGTAATTGGCGTTCAAAGGCTGATTGCTTGCTGTTTTTTTGTGTGTGCCCCCCTAAAGTTCAATAATCTTGTTCGACAGGGCGTAAATGGTGAGTCCCGCAAGGGTTTTGATACCTGTTTTCTGCGTGATGTTTTTGCGGTGGCTGATAACAGTATGAATGCTAATATTCAGTTTGTCAGCAATTTCCTTATTCAGCAAGCCTTGGACCATAAGCCGCAGAACATCGAGTTCGCGGTCGGTGAGCGGCTCTGAATGACCTGTGTCGGGCTGGTTCTCTTTGTCGAGTTTTTCGGTTATAGAGCCGATGATTTTTTCGGGCGTGTCGGTGATGTTGATGCGTAAGTCGAACTGTTCCAGCAGGTTATTGTCGAAATATGAATAGACGAGTGCCGCCCACAAAACGCCAGGGTATTTGCGCTTGACGTGCTGGCAGTCGCGGTACTGTTGGACAATCAGCATCGGATTGACAATCAGCAGGTTCAACTTGTAGTCGGCAATATATTCTTCGGCGTCGGCAATATCATCGATGTGGTAAAGGTCGAAATCGCCCGCCTTGAGCAGCAGAATGCCCAGCCCTTCGTTGACGATGGCCGAAGGCTCAACAATTCCGATTCGGTAAGTGTTTTTTTCGGTGCTCATCGTGCAAGTTTTTTCTCAACATCAATCACCAGCGGCATCAAAATGTGGCTCTCGATGGCCGAATGGGCGTTCAGGTTGCTCTCAACGTCGTTTAGGGCGGTGAGCAGTTTGCGGCGCAAGGTGCGGTCGTGGCCAACAGGTATGTATCTGATAAGCAGATTTTTAAGTTCGTCGAGTTTGTACTCGATGTCGGTATGGTGGTCGCGGTACTCGCTGGCCGAGAATTTTGCGATGGTGCCCGCTTCGGCCGCGCCCGTCAACTTGCGGTAGAGCGCTTCAAAATAAGGGAACGCCACGCGGTCTTCGTAGGTCAGGTGCTCATCCACTTCGGCGTAATATTCGGCAAAGAATTTCTCGAGAATCCCGATTTCGGCGGCATTGTTCACCTTCCGTAACTCATCGATAAGCGATTGTATTTCAGGATATTTCTCGTTGCGATAGTAGAAATGTGTGTTACGCAGAAACTGAATCACAACTGGTATGCAGGCCGCATCGAGATTGAGTTTCGATTCCGTCGGAAAGCCGTTGTAAATATTTGATATGGCAACAAATAGATTCACATCAATTTTGTGTTCGCTGCAGAACTCGCTGACGGTCATTTCGCGAATCATATAGTCGGCCTGAAAATACTCAAGCACGTAGAGCATCGACGGATTGCTGCGGACAATTTCGGCCAGACGGCTGTCGGGCTTCATATACGGTTTGCGGATATTATACATAACCTTCTGTTTTACTGCCTGTTGGCGTTCATTTTGATAGTTGTCTTGCAAAAGCATAGCAAAGAAAATGAAAAATTCAATCAATCAGTTATTCATCCCGATAGTTATCGGAACTTCCATCATTCATTTATTCAATCATTCAGTCCTTCAATCATTCAATCCTTCAATCATTATCCCATCACCACATCCAAAACCATCATCATTGCAAAACCTATGGCGAAGCCGATAGTGTCAAGGTTTGAGTGCTCGCCTTGCGACGCTTCGGGAATCAACTCTTCCACAACCACATAGAGCATCGCGCCAGCGGCAAACGGCAGCAGATAGCGCATTGTGGCCGTGGCCGCCGATGCGAGCAGAAGCACCAGCGCGCCGCCGATTGGCTCGACAATGCCGCTCAAACTGCCCACCACAAAGGCTTTCAGGCGGCTGTTGCCAGCGCTGCGCAGGGGCATCGAGATGATGGCGCCTTCGGGGATGTTCTGAATGGCGATGCCCACGGCAAGGGCAATGGCGCTTGCGGTGCTGAAATCGGACGTCACGGCACCCGCAATGGCCACGCCAACGGCCATTCCTTCAGGAAAATTGTGGATGGTGACGGCCAGAGCCAACATTGTGGTACGCGACAATCGGCTCTGCGGCCCTTCGTGCCCGCCTTTGGGGTGGATGTGCGGCGTGACGTAGTCGATGAGCAGCAGAAATGCGAATCCGCCCAGCAATCCCGCGGTCACTGGCCAGACGCTTCCCATTTCAAGGGCGGGTATCAGCAGCGACCATACTGATGCTGCCACCATCACGCCCGAAGCAAAGCCCAGCAACAGTTTCTGGAACAATTCGGGCATCTCGTTTTTCATAAAAAAAACAAACGCCGAGCCTAAAACCGTGCCCGCAAGCGGTATCAGCAATGCTGTTAGAATTGCGCCCATAATACGCCATTTTACTAATTCCGCGGCAAATGTACGGCGGCGCACTATCTGCGTCAATCCCAATTAGTGGGGATTTATGTGGCGGCAGGCTGGTGATTTTGGGGGATAAAAAGCGTACACAACCAGCCGTAAAAAATGCCATCAACGACATAAAATAGTCATTGACAGCACTTTCGGTGTTCCGCCGAAGCGGTTATTTCTTCTCGCCGCGCAGTTGGCGTGCGGCGGCAATCATATTGGCAATTGAAGCCTTTGTTTCGGCCCAGCCGCGGGTTTTCAGGCCGCAGTCGGGGTTCACCCACAGGCGCTCGGCGGGGATGTTGGTTTGAGCCTTGCGCATCAGCCCCACAATCTCGTCAACCGACGGCACGCGCGCCGAGTGGATGTCGTAAACGCCAGGGCCGATGCCGTTCGGGTAACTGAAACTGCCGAACACGTTGAGCAGTTCCATTTGCGAGCGCGAGCACTCGATGGTAATCACGTCGGCGTCCATTTGGGCAATGTGCTCAATAATGTCGTTGAATTCCGAGTAGCACATATGCGTGTGTATCTGCGTTTCGTCGCTCACGCCGCTCGACGCCAGACGGAACGCCTTCACGGCCCAGTTCAGATAATCGGCCCAGTCGGATTTGCGCAGCGGCAGGCCTTCGCGGATGGCGGGCTCGTCAATCTGAATCACCTTGATTCCAGCGCGCTCAAGGTCAGTCACTTCGTCGCGGATGGCCAGCGCAATCTGTTTTGTGGTTTCAGAGCGCGGTTGGTCGTTGCGCACAAACGACCACTGCAGAATGGTCACAGGCCCCGTCAGCATTCCCTTCATCGGCTTTTCGGTCAGGCTTTGCGCGAATGTAATCCAGTCGATGGTCATTGGCGTGGGGCGCGAAACGTCGCCGAAAATGATGGGCGGCTTCACGCAGCGCGAGCCGTAACTCTGCACCCAGCCGTTCTGTGTGAACACGAATCCGTCCAACTGCTCGCCGAAATACTCAACCATATCGTTGCGCTCAAACTCGCCGTGAACCAGCACGTCGAGCCCCGCTTCTTCCTGCCAGCGGACCGCGCGGGCCGTCTCGTCCTTCAGCAGTTGGTTGTATTCCTGCGCCGACAGTTCGCCCTTGCGGAAACGGGCGCGCCACGAGCGCACTTCGGTGGTCTGCGGGAACGAGCCGATGGTTGTGGTTGGGAACAGCGGCAGGTTAAGCCGCGCCTGCTGCTTTTGGCTGCGGACGGTGTATGCGCTTTCGCGATTATAGTCTGATTCCGAAGTATTTGCGGCGCGTTCAGCCACCTTCGTGTTGTGTATCAGTGCTGATGATTTGCGTGCCGCGATGTCGGCCCTGTTCTGCTCATAGGCGGCCTGAAGACAAGTATTGGTGCGGTCGACAGCCAGAACCGACAGCGTTACAAGTTCGTCAACCTTCTGACGCGCGAACGCCAGCCAGCGCTTGATTTCGGCGGGCAGACGCTTCTCGTCGCGTTCTAAATCAAGGTCGTACGGCACGTGCAGGAACGACGACGACGCAGCCACCCACACGCGGTCGGCACCCAATCGGGCCACAGCCGCGTCAATCAGTTTGAGCGATTGCTCGAAATCGTTTTTCCAGATGTTGCGACCGTCAACAACGCCCAGCGACAAGATTTTGCCCGCAGGGAAAATGTCCAGAATGCTGATAAAATCGTCGGCGCCACGCACAAAATCAATGTGGATGGCGTCGGTCGGCAGCGAGAGAGCCAGCGCCGCATTGTCGCGCAAAGCACCAAAATAGGTTGTCAGCACGATTTTCAGGCTCGTCTGCCTGCGCACTTCGCCGTAAACCTTCTGATAGAGCGATTTAGCCTTCTCGTCAAGGTCGAGCACAAGGCACGGTTCGTCAATCTGAACCCACTCGGCGCCAGCGTTTTCCAGCGATTTCAGTTGCTCGACGAATACGGGCAACAGTCTGTCTATCAAGTCCAAACGTGAGAATCCCGATTCTTTTTCCTTGCCCAGAAGCAGGAACGACACAGGCCCGATGACCACGGGTTTCGTCTCAATTCCTGCCGCTTTTGCTTCGCGATACTCGTCGGCAGCCTTCGTGTCCGATAGTTTAAACAATTGATTCTTAACAAATTCAGGCACAATGTAGTGATAGTTTGTGTCGAACCATTTGGTCATTTCCATTGCAATAATGTCGTTGCCGTCGCGCTGAACGCCGTGAGCCATAGCAAAATACAACTCTAACTGATTGTCGCGCAGAGCGTTGTAGCGCTCGGGAATGGCGCCCACGGCCACCGTTTGGTCGAGCACTTGGTCGTAGAGCGAGAAATCGTTCGACGGCACAAGCGAAATGCCAGCGTTTGCCTGTAACTTCCAGTTTTCCAATCTGATACTGCGGGCAACCGACAGCAGTTCGTCGCCCGTGATTTTACCGTTCCAATAGGCTTCTTCGGCCTTTTTCAGTTCGCGCGCCTTTCCAATCCGCGGAAAGCCGACAACATTTGTCTTTATCGATTTTTTCATTCCAAAAAAAGTTTTAGTGTTCATTTTCGGGCGGCAAAGGTGGAATGTGGAATTTTCACAAGCAAATTGTTTCGGCAAATAAGGAAATTATCCTAAATTTGTCGGCATTATCGGCGCACAGCCGAATAATATCCTTTAAATTTAAAAGATAACCGAATGGCAAAATTAGATTCCACCGACATTAGGATTTTGGAAGTTCTGCAAGAGAACTCACACCTGACTACCAAAGAGTTAGCGGCAAAAGTAAACCTTTCGCCGTCGCCCGCCTTCGAACGTCAGAAGCGGCTCGAGCGCGACGGCTACATCGACCATTATATGGCTGTGGTTGACCCCGAAAAAGTGGGCAACGGGCTGCTTGTGCTGTGCGGCATAACGCTTCGGCAGCACAGCAAGCGTTTGGGCGCAGAATTTGTTGAAGCCGTCAACCACATTCCCGAAATTGTCGAGTGTTGGAACACGTCGGGCGACTACGACTTCATTATGAAGATTTTCGTGAGCGATATGAAGCGTTATCAGGACTTCGTTCTCAACACTTTAGGCGTTGTCGAGAGTATCGGCTCGCTGCACAGTTTCTTCGTGATTGGTACCGTTAAAAGCGGCACCGTGCCAATTCCGAAAGCATTGTAAAGTGAAGGCAAAAAAACATTTTCATTTTCCAACCGACTTTTCGTACCTTTGTAAATGAATTAAAACGACATAGTTATGACAACACTTGAACTCAAAACTTCCATTGTGGCCGACCTTGACCAGATGAGCGTCGAGATGCTTAAAAGCGTGTCGCACTATGTGAAAAAACTGCGCCAACGCCCACGAAGCGCCAGTGTGAGACCTGATGCCCAAAGCAGACGCGACGCGGCTATGCAGTTTGTGAAAACTCTTTCGGTTCAAGGCGGACAGCCCGTGCCAGCCGACGAACGCGGCATTGACGCACTTATCAGCGAGAAATACAATAAGTAATGCGGGCATATATCGACACGAATATTTTGGTCGACCTTGTGCTTTCGCGCGATGAGTTTCTACCCGATGCCCAACGTCTGTTTGCTTTAGGATATGCGGGCGATGCGCAGTTGATGGTATCGGCCCTTTCATTTATCAATACTGTTTACATTGGCAAGAAATACAAATTCCCGATTGAAGATGTATTTGCCAAACTTCGTTTAGTGGCTGATTTTGTTGACGTTGTCGATTTGCGTGGACAGAGTGTTGTGGATATGCTCAACAGCAGTTGGAAAGACTATGAAGATGCCACCCAATATCGTTCTGCTGTGGATGAGCAGGCGGACTGCATTGTCACCCGAAACAAAAAAGACTTTAAAGACAGCACGATAGAAGTTCTGACACCCGCTGAATTCTTTGACAAGTTAGAAAGTAATCCAACATAGACTGATTGGTTCATTGCCGATATTTTTCAATTTCTTCGGGCGTTGGGCGCCAGTTAAGTATGCGGACAGCATACGAGAAAATTTCAGACACACGAACCAACACTGCATCACCTTGATTGATATTGTTGTATAAGTTTTGATTGTCTTTCCCTGTAATTTCAAATGTTCTGTCTATCGTATCGTTAACACATACAGTTGCATAGTATTTGACTTTTTTCTTATGCCGTGATGTCCACGATTCTTCTTTGTGCTTATTGATTATACACCCTAATTGCTTCACTGATTTTTTCATCAGTTCATTTTCTAATGCGGTGTCAACTTGTGTTTTCTTATCAAAGGCAAAAGAATAATCTGTCCCTGTCGGATTCCATTTTGTGACTTCCACCACACGTGGATTGATATTTGAGACTTTGGCTATTACCCCCCTGCCATTCACATCAATAGAATTGAAAAACTTATCCAAATCATTTTCATCAACATATGACATCACATCTTTATACATCAGATTAACAGTTATTTGTGTTGTGTCATTAATTTGAAGAGTTACAAGGTTCCGTAAAAACTCATCCTTTTGCTTTGAAACAACTTTAACTATTTGTGGATGCGACAAATACATATACAAACGTCGCTCGTCATTTGAAAAATCTAATTCGTTGTATTTTGGACGCTGCTGCTCTACACCATCAAGAAATAGAACGGGTTCCATAAATTTTTGAATTTCCGAATGCGTTGGATTAGCATTGTGAACAAATATATAATTAGGCAATTCATAGGCTAGACGTAATATTACTGTGTCAGGTCTTTTCTCATAATAGGCTTCTTTACAAACCTTTAAATACGCCTTGTTACCTGTTTGCAAACTCACATATGTATTATTATGGTCGTACCCAAAACCGTGAGTTTCTATAAATCCAGAATTAATGATTCCTGAAGAAAGGAAATAATCGCCTTTTTTGATTGTTTCGATATCGTTAATTAAAATAGGTCGCACATTCACAATAACTAGACACATTAACAACCAATAAATTATGGCATTCCGTAATTTATGGTTATATAACATAATAGTTATAAAACCAATTAATGGTATAAGCAAACTGATACGTTCCTCTAACTTTAAATATATATATACCTCAGGAATAGTAATATAGCATATCAGAACTACGATTGATATTATTAAAGGTAATAGTTTTAATATGTGTATTACAAATTTCATCACTTCATTTTCGACATCATCATTTCCAAAATTAAAACTTTTCCCACTCACCCAAATACAAAAAGTGGGTTACACCACCACAGACTGCAATTCAAGTTTGTAGCAGACGCATTCGGCATCGCGGTAGAATTCGGTGGCACCCCAGCGCTGCCAGTATTGGTGGGTTTTCAGGCGGTGAAGCACGGGAATGAAAAGAAAATCGTAGTGAGCCTTCAGTTCGGGCAGAATCGACATTAACATATTGTAGTTCAGGCGTGTGCCGCGATATTGTTCGGCAACAATGAACGAGAAAACGGCCGTGTAGCGGCGGGCGTTCAGGGCGGCAAGCAGGTCGGGGGCGTCGGTGGCAATCTGCGGCACCTCGTCCTGAATGCGGTAGTCGCTCATATTCAGCAGGCCGACAACCTGTCCGTCGGCATCCAAAGCCTTGACACTCAATGGCCAGTTGAAATGCAGAGTGCGCACCCATTGCTCAACTTCGGGGCGGCTGAAACCATATTGCCGCACCATCCAATCGATTGTCAAAGGCGCGTCGGCGGGGGTCATCCGTTCTAAAACGTAAGATTTTCTAACAATTATCTTGTTGTAAGTCAGCAATATTTCGGGGTGGTACGACGATTTTGACTTACGAAGGCCCTCGATTCCCATATCCTCCTCGCGGTTCAGGTAAACAAACTGTTCGGGCAAATGCTCGGCAAATTGCTGATTGATAATGGAAAATGCGCCCTCAACACGGCGGTCGGCTTTCTCAACGCAGACATCGAAGGTGTCGGTGGTGACGGCCGTTCCGTAGGTGAACGCCACCATCCGTCCGTCGGCGAAAATACATCCGCCAGTCATCTTCAGCGCATTCCAATTGGCAAAAACCGTCTCCATCACGCGCTGCTCGGCGGCAATAGTTCCGCCGTTGGCTTCTTTCTCCTCGCGCCACAGAGCCGAAAGGCGGCGGCACTCGTCGAAAAGTTCGGGCACGAGCGGACGGTACTCAAAATCGGGGTGCTCGGCGCGGAAGCGGTTGACGTGGTTGCGCTTGGCTTGGTAGGCTCCGCCCTGAAGCGTGGCAAGGCGGTCGCGGCGGTAGATATAGTCGTATTGGTTGCGGCGCGGTTCGGTTTCAATCGTGAACTGCGATAACTGACTGACGGCCTGCGCCTGCGAGTCCTCAAGCCCCAACAGCATAAGTCGGCCACCGCTGTCGTTGACCAGTGCCGATATAAGTTCGGGCTGCAAATCGCCCACCGTGCAGACCATATAGGCGCGCTCACCGTCGAAGGTGAATCGCAGCACCACAGCGTCGGGCAGCACGCACACCTCGGTGTGGAACCAGAACTGCCAGCCCACAAGGTTGGCGAAGGTGTAGTTGCAGTTGCGGCGCCCCGCCTTGAGTGTCACGGCCTGCACCGTCTCGCGGTCAGAAACTGTCAACGTGTGAAAGGATAGCATTCGCGTGTTTTTTTTGCAAAAATATGAATACGCAAAACTAATAAATCCCGAAAACCATCACGTTGGCGGATTTACGTAGGGAATTATCAAAATTGACGTTGCGGCGATTGTCGCAAAAAAAGCCGAACACCATTTTGTTGGCATTCGGCTTCCGAAACACACTGATAAATATTCTTGCAAATTGCTGTGAATATTCAATTTATCACTCAAAACTATAGAAGAACGACGGGAAGCCATCGACTGTGGCAACCTTGGATTCAACGGCGCCAGTTTCAAGGTCGACGGTGCTGAATCCGTTGTAATCGTCGTTGGCCGAACCGTAAACCATCTTGCCTTTGTGGCGGCCCATTGCCACGCCGTGGCCGTTTGAGTGCGGAAGGCCTTCAATCACCTTAATACTCTGATTGTAAAGGTCGACAATGACACCGACACCCGTGCGGGCAATGTAAGTGTTTGTGTTAGTGGGGTCAAGACCCATTGCAAATCCGTAGGCGTACATTTTTCCACCGCCTGCATATCGGCACATCATCATACAGTTGAGATAGTCGCAACTCAAACCGCTTACTTTGGTTTTGCTCAAATTGATACTGTATGACTCATCGAATTCGGTTTCGCCTTTTTTTATGCGGGCAACACCAGCATCGAGTCCAGGAATATAGCCGAACGAGCCAATGCAGTTAATGTAAAGGTCGCCGTTTTCATCTTCGAAAATCGACTGATTATCAACAGGTCGCGTAGGTGCGGAAAGACCTACTGCGGTGCTGCGGATTCGCTTGATAAAACTGTCGTCGGCAACATTGTAGAGAGCCATTTCGAGAGCGTTCTCAACGGGCATCCACTGCGCATTGAACTGTTCCAGAGCAACATACAGAATGCCGTCGCGAATGTAGAGCGCGCCAGGATAGGCCGACACGCCTTCGTTGCGAAGCGACGAGACATCAATGCGTGAGATTTCGGCCATTGTTGTCGGGTTGAAGACTACAATCAAATCAAGGCTTTGGCAGCATACGTAAGCCTTTGTGTCGCTAGCCTCAACCACAATGGCAGCGCTCGAGTTTGCAGGCAGCGCCATCGAGCCCTTGAGTTCCAATTGGTTGGCGTCGTTCAGCACGTAACGACGCAGTTTCAGTTCGGTTCCGCCCATATAATCGGGGAAGACGTAAATGTTGCCGCTCTTGCAGACGCACGGATACGAGCCGAACCCCAACGGAAGGGCGTTTGAGTTGTCGTAGTGAATTCCGCCTTCAAGACTGCCGACGGCCTGCAGATAACCGCTGCCGCTGTCGCCCGACGGGTTTGTCACAGTGGTTGAAAACAGAATTTTTCCCGAAGCCGAAGCGGGTTCGTCTTCTTTTTCGTCGCACGCAACAAATGTTGTTGCCAATGCGGCCATTAAAAATAAATGTTTGATTTTCATCTTTTTATGATTTAAAATTAAAATGAATTACGAATTACGAAAGCCGCCGTGTATTAATTATCAATTACTTATGCCTTTTGCCTAACACCCATTACCCAACACCTAACACCAAAATCATTTCATCACATACCGAACTTTGAATCCGAAATTTCGACCAGGCAGCGGACGGTTTAAATCGGAATATACCGTCTTGTCTGTCAGGTTTTTAACGCGGAAAGTGATAGTCCATTGGTCGTTGTTGAAACTGTGCTCAACGCCCAAATCAATGGTGAACGACGTCGGGATTTTGCGCTCTTGGAATTTGCTCACCTCAAAATCGTAGAAATACTCGTGAATGTACGACGCGTCGGCCAGCAAGCGGCTGTTCTGACGGCTTCCGCCGAAAAGATTCTCGCGGTGCAGTTCGGCGCCGAAGTTGGCCAGCATATACGGAATGTTTGGCATCCGCTTGTTATATGTGGCGTTGGGCGCCGTCGAGCCAGTCTCATACTTGCGGCGGTCGCGCAAATCCTGATAGGTGGCGTTTCCATAGAGATAGAGAAACGGCAGCACATCGCCCTTCACCTCAACCTCAACACCTTTGGTGCGAACCGTTCCGAAATTAGCGTATCGAGCCATCGACGGAATCATATCTGCCTGATAACGAATCATATCTTCGAGTTGATTCAGGAAGTAACTCACCTCGGCCTCAATGAAACCGAACGCGTTGGCTCGGTGATATAACGCACCGATATTCAGGCCGTTGCAGCGTTCGGGCTTCAGATCCGACGACGGCAGAATTGAGAAGCCGTTGCCCACCAACTCTTCGGCCGTGGGAATACGCACCTCGCTGCTGAACGCCGCCTTGGCCAACAGCCGCTTGGTGAACTTGTAGCGCAGACTCTCGCTTCCGCCCCAGTAATTCTTGCTCAAATTAATGTCAGTCGGGTTGTTTATAAAGGTGTGTTCCAACACTTTAGTATTCGACGAGAAGTTGAAATTCTTGACCGTTGTGGCACTCATAAAACGGCTGTCGAACAGCGTCAAATCGTATGAGAATCCGACTGTCAGACTGCTCATTCGGCTCGGGAAGTTGGTCTGATAGCCGAAACTCAAGTCCATCAGTTCGTTTTCGGGATTCTGCCGCGTATGCGTGCCATAAACATTGATATTGAACGTGTTATGCTCGTTCAGAAGATAATTCATATTCACTTTCACAACAAAATCGTGCGTCTCGTTGTCCGAATCCGACGCGTAGTTGCCCTGCTCGCCGCCGTATGGCGACACTGATTGGTAGCGGTTTCCGTCCCAATCGTAGCGGTAGTGCGCTGTGTCGCACAGCCCGAATCGGCCGTAACTGTAGCAGGCGTCCAAATCGAAATCCAATCCGTCGGCAATGAAATTATCGCGCTTGAGCGATAAAGCCGTAATTACTGACGCGCTGTGGTTGTGAGCCTTGCGGATATCGGTGTCAATTCCTTGAATTTCAGACTTTGTGGTGGTGCAGACGAGTTCGAGTTTGGCCTCATCGAAATACCATTTTGTGGCCTTCAGCGACGCGCCGCCCATAATCTTTCGGAATTGGTCGTGGTCGCGTTTAACCTCGCGGTTATCAAGGTTTTGCAGACGCATTGTATAGTCGTTGTCGCTATAGGTGAGCACGCCGCCAATGCCGAACTGCAGGCCAGTTTTTTGGTTGGTCTGCTTGAAAGCGGTGCTGATTTTGTGGGTGTTGAACGAAGCAATCTCGTAACTCGCGTCGAAATAGACGGGCGGATATTCCTTTGTCACAACGTTCACCGCGCCACCCAGCGCCGACCCGCCAAAACGGTAAGGCACAATGCCCTTGTAAACCTCAATGCGTTCAATCATATCGGTTGGCACATCGTTAAGCGACATATAATCAGACATTTGACCAATGGCCGCCTCGTCAATATAGATACCCATACGCTTGCCCTCGAGTCCGCGCACCGAAATACGCGACGCGCTGCCCACACCGCCAGTGTTTCGGATGGTAATGCCCGCTGTTCGCGAAAGCGCGTCGTTAATATTCGACGTGGTGCCTTCAAGTTGCTTGACAGAAATGACCGACAGCGGCATTGCGGCCTCGCGCATTTGACGTATCTCATTGTGGCTAACCACATTAACGGTCTGTATTTCTCTGCCGCTGAAGTATGTCGTGTCGTTATTTTGGGCGATTGATTCGGTAGGCAAATGCAGAATAACTGCCATAGCCGTAGCCGTCCCAAACAAGATTTTTCGTGATTTTTTCCCCATTTTTTGCTTATGATTTTCGCCGCGAAATAACTGCGACATTCTCGCTGTGTCAATCCCTATTTGTAGGGATTTGCGGGGGTGCGAAGTGACTGATTGTAGGGGGATTTTTATTTACAAAGCAAATGAAATGAGTTGTTTTTGTAAAAATAGTTTCGACTATTAGCAATAGGATATTGGACAAAATGCTTTTATGAGATATTTAAGTCTTTGCGGTTCGCCATTTGCAATAGTTAATAAGTTTTCTTCTTCTAATCTATACTTAATAACTTCCTTTGAGACATCAAACTTTAATGATAATTCATTTACTATCAATTGGTAATTTCTAATGTTACATAGTTGGTTATCTAAATAAAGGCGACCTTTATTTATGTTATATTTTCCAAATAATTCCTTAACTTCATTATTCAATTTCCATTTAGGAACTATGAGATACGCAGCGAAAATGTTTGCCTGTATTTCCATTCTCTGTATAGCTTTCTCATAACATAAAGACTCTTCTTCATATTCTGCCAGTAAATCCACACTGTTCTTCAGAATTTCAGAATGTAAAATTATGTGCCCGATTTCGTGTGCTAATGTGAATTTAAGCCGATGCGTATCATTGACTATTTCATTAGACAATGTGATTACTTTATTTTCCAAAGATAATGTTCCTAATAATCCTTGTTGAAAATCTTTGAAAGTTATTTTGTATTCAGGGAAAGCTTTTGTTATTATTTCGCCAGGAATATCATCGGTTGCAAAAACAATATCTTGGCACAATGCACATACCTTTTGTTGAATAATATCATTTTCAAGATATGGGATTTTAATAACATTCTTATTTGATGTAACAACATCATAGCTGTTTAACATCTCTATGACAGTTGTAAAACTCCCTTCAGAATATACAATAGGAACATTACCTATTACTTTGCTGCCTGATAAGAATTGATAATAATCTTCGGCTTTGTTATTAATATCACGACTAACAATCCAATTCGGCTCGTTTTCAGACATAACAACCAATGCAATATGATTTTTTTCAGCTTGTTGTATTTCATTTTTGCTGAACCCTTTGGTTGTAACAAAAACTCCCTTTATGGAAGAATCGGATATCTTATGTAATTTTTCTTCAAACTCATCTAAATCGCTTATATCAACAATACCACTGTAGTTTTTACATTCGACAACTACCAAAGAACTCCATTGTTCAGAAGCGGATAGAGAATTGTATGTCTCTATTGTTATATCAAATTCTATTTCTCGATCATACCCTATACAATTGTATTTTTTGTGCTGAAAAATCTTTGAAAATTTACTATTAGCAAAAGGCAACACGTCTTTTTCCAACAAAGAAGAAAGGTATTTGAACACCTTATCTTCAAAATCCTTTCCTTTTTTTGTTGTGTTCATATAAAAACTATTGGCATACTTTATCATTCCGTTCCTTTATGTCACGGAAAAAGGCATCCAAACTATTGTTTTCTATAAATTTCTGACAAAACAAATTATCCTTCATCATTTTTAAGTGTTTGTCGAAAAAGACTTTCGATTGCTCATCCTTATCGCACAAGATGCTGTTTCGCTTTTCTTCTATACAAACTCTTCCTGTCGTACCACTTCCTGCAAAATAGTCCAAAACTATTGAGTCGGGATATGAAAGTGCTTTTACAAAACGTCGCATTATTTCAAGTGGCTTTTGTGTGGGATGTCCGACCCTTTCAAGAGAATTTCCATTTAGCCTTCCTATTTCCCATACATTCGTTGGGTTCTTACCTTTCATAACATTTTCAGGGACGAGACGTTTGTCTCGTAAGGCTTCTTGCAATTCTTTTTCTCCGTAAGGAACTCTAACGGAATCAAGGTCAAAATAATATTGGTCTGTTTTGGTCAACCAAATTGCTTCCTCGTGTCTATTTGCAAAATACCTATGTGCAGACATACCATTTTTGTAATACCACACAACGGTATTAACCAAACGAAATTTAGTGTGATGACGGCAATAATGGATTATTTCAATTAAGTCACCGCTTTTTTCGTCTTGAAATTGTGTGCCACCAAAAATCACCATACTACCATTTTTTGACAATACCCTATATGATTCGTTTATCCACTTCGACGCCCACTCTATATAGTTATCAAATGCATCCCATTCAGCCAAATCCAAATTATATGGGGGGTCAATAAGTATCAACTGCACCGACTCGTCAGGTAACGATTTTAGTAAATCCAAACAATCTTGATTCAATAAAATATAATTCGACACATCAGGAATGGTAAAATCAACACTTGTCTTGTGTTTGATATTGTCCTTATGCATTTTGTTTAGTTGCATAAGTCCTGAATTGTTATGCGATTTGTTATGAATAGCCATCTTCTTTCTTTAGTCTTTTGTTATTTGGTTAAATAAATCAGAACCTAACATCTGTA
>JAEEPS010000125.1 GCA_016284875.1 Salinivirgaceae bacterium
CAAAACGCTGCATCGCGGAAGCGGCGGGAAGATAGACAAGCGCCAGCAGCAGCGGCACAACCGCACCTGCATACGCATAACACGCGGGGTGAATAATCCCGCTCAATCCGCCTGCAATGAATGACAAAAACCAGGCGAATGCCAGTAACGAAATTTTAAAAATTGGTTTCATTTTTTTGAATTTTAAAAGGTTATTGTTAAATGTAAATTAGTGATAGTCTGCAAAATATTATTCTCTAACCGATTTTTGCCGATTCGAACCGAAAAACATATCGGATAAAATCGGGTTGAATCGGTTAGCGATAAAAATCTGAGTTCCAAATCTGCTGTCCGTTGTCTGAAGTCTGTTGTCCATCGTTTAAAAACTAAACTTCGCCTTAACAAAAATCTCGGAATTGTCCTTATACATCGCGAACATTCCAGCGTCGGCGCGGAACCAGTCGTAGCCAGCGGTGAGCGAGATTTCGTCGGTCAGGTTGTAGTCGGCGTTGAAGCGAATGAAGAACGCACCGTTGTTGGCGCAGTCGAAGCGGCCGTATGCCGACAACTTCAAAGTGTTGCGCAACAAGGCTTTACTGATATTGGCCGTTGCCATTCCCGCGTTGCGATAGCAGCCCAGCAAGGCGGTGCCACCGTCGGTGTAGGTGTGGCAGTATTGCGCCATTAGAGTCCAGTCGTTGCCAGGATACCAGTCGATTCCGATAAGCGCAAGTGCTTGATTACGAAGCATCGGCGCCGACCTATAGCCAATGAACGACAACTGTTGGTTGAAATAGCCAGCCACTTCGGCGCGGACCACAAACTTGCCCACCGAAGCCGACGCATCGGCGCCAACCATCGTCATTCGGTGGTGGTGGGCGGCAACCGCAAGCGTGCCGTCGGGGTTGAAGCCCGTGAGTTGGAAGGCGGGCATCTTGTTCCACGTGCGCAGGACGCAGAGCGAGAAGTCGATACCGCTCATATAGGCCGACACGCGCCCGCCGAACTCGCTGTTTTCAAGTCGTTTAGACGGTGTGCGGTCGTCCATCGCGCAGTACATTCCGCCCATTGCGATTGCCCACGGGTTGACGCTGTCGGTTGGCAGGTTGAAAAACTCGGGCACGGGCACCCAAATGGCTTCGGCTTTCACGGCCATATTGCTGTAATTCAGTCGAATGGCGTTCACAGGAATGCGAATGTCATCGTAGTCTTCGGCCAGAAACTCGGTGTAGTCCATCGGCGAGATAATATCGGTGACCTGCAGGCCGTCGGCCACGCCCCACGTGACAATCTGCTTGCCCGCTTTTATGCCCCAATTGCCCTGACTATGTTCAAGATAGGCTTCGCGCAGGTGCAGCCCAGTCTCGTCTTCGAGAATCGGGTTGTAAATGGCGTTGAGCGACACAAAGCCCGTTGTTGCGCCTTTCTCAAGGCCGCTCTCAAGGCGCGCGCACGTGCGGCTCGACATATAGTTCCACGGGTCGCTGCTGCGAACGGCGTGGTAGGTGTAGGCGAATCCTTTGTATTTGAATTTCAGCCCGTTATCGTCGTCTTGCGCCATCACTGCGAATGGCAGCAAAAACAGTGTGAGTAGGATTGGTTTCATAGTTAAATGTTTAGTTGAAAGTTGAACGGGTTGAACGGGTTGAACAGGTTTAAATCGTTATATAGTTTAAACTTGTTCAACAGCGAAGCGTTTAAACTTGTTCAACTTCCGAATCAAAGCCCCTTTTCCAACTGATTGACTGTAAAAATGTTATCGTTCACAGGTTGGTCGTACTTGTAGGCCTTGAAAACCAGATTGGTCTCGTGGTTGGTCTGCACGTTTTTCATATTCATTTGGCCGATAGTCCAGAAACCGTCAATCTGTTTCACGTCGGTGCAGACGAGCAGGCGGTGCAGTTTGTCGAGTTTGTCGTAATACTCAACGCGGACGGGAACCAAGCAGTCTTTCCGAATCCACGAAACGCGCCGAGTGTAGATTTCGCCCGTGGTGTTGGGCACCGATTGCAGCACCCAGCAGGCCTGACCGTCAATGGTTTCCTCGCGCAGCAGCGTGTGAGTGTCCTCGTCGGTGTTGCGGTGGCCCATATCGTCGTAGGTGAAGTCGGTGCCCATAAAATAGTCGGTTTTCGACGACGAGCCGCTGATTCGGCGCGTCTTTTTCATTGCGGGCAGATAGAGCCACTTGTCATCGTCGCGGTCGATTTGGTCGTATTCCCAGGTCAGGAAGCCCGTGCCCTTCACGTCGCCAGGGTAAAGGAAGAACATAATGGTTTTGCGGTCTTTGCCGTAGTCTTTGGCAAACGATTTGAGTTCGCGGACGCGCTTGCTGCCGTTCTTGTTGACGAGCGTCAGGCTCATCTCGCAGTAGCGGGTGTCGCCGTCGGGGCGGTTGTGGACTTTTTCGGCAATCTCGCGGCCCGTAAGAGCCTGTGCCATAATGGTTGACGCTGCGAACATCGCGCCAGCCAGAAGTGTTAACTTTTTCATCTTATTACTGATTTTTTATTGTTGATTTTCGTTTTTTGATTATTGATTATCGCACAGAAGACACTGAATACACTGATTATCACTGTTTTTTCTCTAACCGATTTTATCAGATTCAAACCGAATCGGTAATCGGATAAAATCGGATTGAATCGGTTAGAGTTTTTTTTACAATCGATTATTTATGATTTATTGTCTTGATTATTAGTAAAATCTGTGAAATCCTGTGTTCTCTGTGTCATCTGTGCGAAATATGGGTTCTAATTCATTTTTCACGTTCCTCGCCGAAGACTTTGAAGCGCCGCATCACGATTGGCGAGATAAACAAATCGGCGAACAGGGCGGCCACAAGGCCCGCGGCGGCCAGAATGCCAAGGTCGCGGAAGTTGTTGGCGGTCGACGACAGGAAGCCCAGGAAGGTGGCGGTGACAATCACCGTCGACATCACCACCGCAACGCCAATCACACGGAAGGTGCGCAGAATGGCGTGCCGATAGTTGGCTCGGCGGTCGAACTCAAGGTGCGCGTGGTTGACAACGTGAATGGTGTCATCAACCGCCAGGCCAAGCACCATCGGGATTACAATGGCTGTAACCATATCGAGCGAGTAGCCGAACCAGCCCATCACGCCGCCCACAAAAATGATTGGCGCAAGGTTCGGAATCATTCCTACAAGGCCCAGTTTCACGTTGCCGAAGGCCAGCATCAGCAGCAGGCCCACAATGAGCACCGAAATGAGCAGCGACCACATCTGACCGCGAACCAGATATTGCTGCATTACAGTGAATTGCGGCAGGTTGCCCACGGTTGAGATAACCGCATCGGGGAACAATTGCGCGGCGTAGGCCTCAAGGTCGTTCATATCGTCCTCAACCTCTGCCGAGTTGTATTTGGTGATTTCAACCTGAAGACGTAACTTACTGTACTCATAATCAATCCAATAGTTGGTTTCCGAGCCGCCCGCGTTCTCGTAGAGCAAGAGCAGTTGGGCCACCGCGTCGCTGCTTTCGGGAATGCGGTAGAAGGCCTGATTGTTCTCGTTCAGCGTGCGGTTCATATCCTTCAGAATTGGCAGAATTGAGTAATGGCGCTTTGTAAGTCCGTATGTTTCAACGCGTTTCTCAAGCAGTTCGAGTTTGAGCAGCGTTTCGGGCTGTTTGGCCTCGTCGGCGTTGGGCAGCGCCACAAGCAGGTCGTACGAGTACATTGAGCCGATTTCCGACTCGCTAACTTTCAGCAACTCATCGACATACGGCACCTGACGGCCCATTGTCTTCTCAACATCGAAAGCGGGCTGAATGCGATAAACGGCTGACGCACAAACGATTGCCAGCACGCACGAAACAATCATTATCTTTCGGCTGTGCGACAGAACCCACTCGCCCAGACGTTGGAACCAGGCGTCGGCGCGGCCCTCAATGGTGTTCACAAACGACTTACGCAGGCGAATGTTCTTTCGTCCGAACGAGTAGATTATCGGTGTGAAAATCAGACAGGTAAGCACCACCGACACAATGCACAGCGACGAGTTTATGCCAATGGCCTTCATCGGCACAATCTTCATCGCCACAAACGAGAGCATTGCCGCAATGGTGGTGATTCCAGAGAACATCACAGGCCAGCCCGTCTCGGTCACAGCCTCGGTAATGGCCCGCAAGCGGTCGCCGTGCTGAACCAACTGCGTACGGAAATAGTTGTAAATGTGAATGTTGTAGGCGATTGAAATGGCAAAGCACAGCACCACAACCGACAGCGTGGCGGCCGAGTCAATGTAGAGCCCCGTCCAGCCAATCCAGCCGAAAGCCATCAGAATGCTCATTATGGTGGTGGCGATTGGCATCAGAATTCCGCGCAGCGAGCGAGTGACCACGGTCATTATTATAATGCCGATAATCAGCACAATAACCAGCATCATCGCCATTTGGCCGTGCATATACTCGTTCTTCTCGTACGACATATACGGCATTCCCGACGCGTGCGGGTGCAGGCTCGCGTACTTGGGCTGCGAGCAGATTTCCTTCGCCTCGCGGCCAGTCATCAGGTCGGGCGCCTCGTTGGTTTCGGCCTTCCACACCGAGTCTTCGGGGAACGGACGCAACTTCACCATAATCCACGACATTGTGCCGTCTTTCGAGATTAGGCGCTGCGCCAGTTCAGGCTTCGAGTAGGCGGCCCGCTTAATGGCGGCCAGGCCCTCGGCGTCGTCGGGAATCACATCGGGCACAATCTGCCCCAGTTCCATACCGTCGTCGGTGCCAACCATAAACTCAAGGTCGGTGAGCGACGTGATTTTCTCGGAATACGACAGGCTGTCCATCAGGTTGTTGCTCAACTCGCGAATGAGTTCCAGATTCTGTTTGGTGAACAGTCCGCCGTCGTTCTGCACCAGCACGGCCACGTAGTAGTCGTTGCCGAAAATGGCCTTGAACTCGTCGGTTTTCTCGAGCATCGGGTCGCCCTCAACAAAATAACTGTCCCACGAAGTCTCGAAATAGATTTTTTTCAGTCCCATTGCCGACAACACAAAGATTGCGACAAACGCCAGCACCGTCAGCAGGCGGTGACGCAGATTCCACTCTGTCAGAGCGCGGAATCGTGAATTGATTTTCTCAATGTTCATAATTGTATTTATTTAATGTTTAGAAGTTTAGAGTTGAGAAGGTTTAGATAGTTGAGAAGGTTGAGTTTTTTCTCTAACCGATTTTTGCCGATTCGAACCGAAAAACATATCGGACAGAATCGGGTTGAATCGGTTAGAAAACCCTTTATCATATTTATTATCAATAAAATCTGTGAAAATCTGTTTTATCTGCGTCATCTGTGTTCTAATTAGAGTTAAGAAGTTTAGATAGTTGAGAAGGTTGAGTTTTTTCTCTAACCGATTTTTGCCGATTCGAACCGAAAAACATATCGGATAAAATCGGGTTGAATCGGTTAGATATTTTTCATTGTTCATTGCAGATTGTAAATCAGTGTTATCAGTGCAATTTTCCCCGTTGGTTCCGTCGTCCAAAAACGAACAACATTCAGAATCGTTCACAAAAAAAAGGGACCCGTTTCCGAGCCCCTTTTCCTGACTATTAAAAATCAAACTATGGTGTAATTGTTTTGCCATTAAACTGAACGCTGTACGTTTTTAAACGCTGCAAAAATCAGCCGTAAAACGGAATTGGGCAATCCCCATTAGTTGGGATTTGCAGTGCAGAATGTGGCAAGTTGGGGGGATTTTTTTGGGGAAAATAGTTATTATTACAGTCCTTTGAAATCACTCAACGGACGGATTTTCGCTCGATATGTATTGACTCGCTGCTTCAAATCAGTTCGTTTTGTTAATGGGATTTCTTTAGTATCAAAATGAATTACAATATAATATGCTGCGTGTTCGGGGTGAAAACCATTCTTTTCGAGAGTTTCTTTTGTCCAAATCTGAAAACGACCTTTTGCTTTCAATTTGAATAAATGACAATTTTCACCATTAGTGTGAAGCAACACATATTGCAGGCGTTCAAATCCTTGTGTGACAAGCAGTGATCCTTTTGAATCGCCTGCCCGAAGATAGCAAACGCCTTTTTCGATCATCAAACGTACAGTTTCTGTGCGTGCGTGATTTACAAGAACTGTCGATTCTTCAGAATTTTCACACATTTTGCGAAGCATTTTTTCCGCCACTTGCGAATCCTCTATTTCCTGACGGCGGCGCATTCCAATTTGCAGATATTCTTCCGATTGGTCGAAGCCAATGAATTTGCGCCCCAACAAATTGGCAGCAATGCCAGTGGTGCAAGAGCCCGCAAAAGGGTCAAGAATAGTATCACCTTCGCGTGTGCAAGCAAGAATTATTCGGTACAGAAGGCGTAATGGTTTTTGCGTCGGGTGCTTGCCGCACGATTTTTCCCATAGCCCGACGGCGGGAATTTTCCAAACATCGGTCATTTGCTTGTCGCCGTTCATCTGCTTCATTGTCTCGTAGTTGAACACGTGCGGCACTTTGGCCAATTTACGAGCCCAAATGACATATTCGGTTGAAAATGTGAAATATCTGCACGAAATATTCGGTGGCGGGTCGGACTTTTGCCAAGTAATGACATTCAGGATTTTATAGCCCAATTCGGCAAGGCAATTCGCCACAGAAAAAATATTGTGATAGGTGCCGCTAATCCATATCGAGCCATTGTCTTTCAACTTTTCGCGACACAGTGACAGCCATTGTTTGTTGAATTCAGAAATGCGTTCGGGTGTTCCACCCTTGTCCCAATCGCCTTTGTCAACACAAACAACTTTGCCACTCTGACAACTTATGCCGCCATTGCTCAAAAAATAAGGCGGGTCGGCAAAAATTGCGTCAATGCTCTTGTCTTCGATTTGCAGAAGCAAATCCATACAATCGCCGTGCAAGAGAGTAAAATTGTTGTATGTGTGGTAATTAGCCATACTCAACTATGCTTCACCATATCAATAAACTCTTTGATTGTGGTCAGATTGTAAATGCTTGGAATGGCGGCAAAAGCCTCTTGAAGTTTGTTTTTTGCACTATGCCAGCCAATACCGTCAGTAATCCAAACAAACTCAAAACCTTCAATGCTGTTTACTTTTGGTGCGACATCGGTATAAGAGCGAGCCACCTCATTCAGTTTTGAGCCACCACCTGAATAGAAATTGACTTCAATAAGATAGGTTTTGGTGACAGTTTTTATCACAAAATCAA
>JAEEPS010000036.1 GCA_016284875.1 Salinivirgaceae bacterium
CATACCTGTGCAGATGGTGCACACATCGGGCGCCACAAGTTGCATTGTGTCGTAGATGCCCAATCCCGCGTAAACCGAACCGCCAGGCGAGTTCAGATAAATCGAAATATCCTTGGTGTTATCGACCGATTCAAGGAAAAGCAGTTGAGCCTGAATGATGTTTGCAACGTCATCGTCAATGGGCACGCCAAGAAAGATGATGCGGTCCATCATCAAACGCGAGAACACGTCCATCGAAGCCACGTTCAGTTGGCGTTCCTCAATGATGTTCGGCGTGATGTAACTGTTGTTAATCGCCGAAGTGAAGCGGTGGAAGGTCAGGCTGCTGATGCCAGCGTGTCCGACGGCATATTTCCTGAATTCGTCGTTCGGAATCATATCGTTATTACTTGAAAAGTTCGTTAAATTCCTGTGTTGTAACCTCTTTCGATTCAACTTTCACAGTCTCTTTCAGCCAGGCGGCAATCTTCTCGTCGAGTTTGCGGTCGTGCAGATGCTGACGCTCTTCCTCTTTCGAGAGCGACTGTTTGGCGAACTCTGTCAGTTGCTCATCGGGCAGAGTCGACAGGCCGTACTGACGGAACTGCGACGAAATCTGCTCTTTGGCTGCGTCCAGAAGGTCGTTTTCCGAAATCTCGATGTTGTTTTCAGTGGCGATTTTGCCCTTAATCAACTGCCAGGCAAACTCTTTGCGCATTTCGGGGTACGATTTCTCGACGTCTTCTTTGGTGGTCTTCTCGTTAGCCACAACAATCCAGCGTTTCAGGAACTCGTCGGGAAGTTTCATATCGGCCTTCTCAACCAGTTTTTCCTTCGCGTCGATGATGAACTTGAAGTCGCTCTGGATGGCCAGTTCCTTGCCAAATTCCTCTTTGATTTTTGCGCGGTACTCGTCAACCGAGTTCACAGCGCCCTTGCCGTAAATCATATCAAACAAATCCTGATTCATAACGGCAGGCTCGTGACGGCTTATATCGTTGATTGTCAAGCGGAATTTACCTGTAAGTTTTTCAGCGGCAGCCGCAGTGATGCGCAGCATTTGAGCGCGGTCGGTGTTGTTGGCAAACGCTTTCGCGATGTCGAAATCGATGATGTCGCCCTTCTTGGCGCCAATCACCAGTGCGCGAACTGAATCCTCACTGATGCGGTCAACAGCAAACAGAGCGTCTTCAGCCTTAACGCCGCCCTCAAGCACGCTGCCGTCGTCGGCCAACTGCTCGAAAGTACCCTTCACAAGGTCTTTTTCCTCAACCTTGTCAGCGCTCACGGTCTTGCCGAAGCGGTATGCATTGCTCTCTACCATTCCGTCAACCATCTCTTCGCCGACTTTAATCTGGTAGTAGTTGATTTTGTCTTTCTTGCTCAATTTCAGGTCGAAAGCGGGTTTCAGGCCCAAATCGAAAGTGAACTTGAACTCTTCTTTGTTTTCCAAATCGATGTCCGACGGGCGCTCGGTGCTAGGCAGCGGCTCGCCCAGGAAGTCGATTTTCTCGTTCTTCAGATATTCCATCAGGTTTTTAGACACCACGCGGTTCAACTCGTCCCAAAGAATGGCTTTGCCATACATTTTCTTGACAAGGCCCATAGGCGCGTTGCCAGGACGGAAACCCTTAAGGCTCACCCTTTTGCGATAGTCTTTCAATGCTTTTTCAACTGATTCTTCGTAGTCGGCCTTTGCGACATTCAGTGTTACAACGATGTTCTGCTCGTCGATGTTTTCTCTTGTGATGTTCATTTTTTCTCTTTTTTGAGAGTTTTATCCAGATAAAATTTAAAAAACCGCCACCGAATCGTCGGAAGCGGTTGAGACAACTGTGCGGATGAAGGGACTCGAACCCCCACGCCTCACGGCACTAGATCCTAAGTCTAGCGCGGCTACCAATTACGCCACACCCGCGGCAAAAAGCGGTGCAAATATAAGGTAAGTTCCTAAAAATCCACAATCAGGAGAAAAAAATATGTCACAGGTAAATTGGCTATACCCGCAAGAATTGGCTTGGAGGCCACACACTGAACACAAGCACCATCGAGCATCCGGCTGCACTTTTTATCTATCTCCCATCTCCGCTCTCCCGTCGCTCAGCGCAAACTATAATTATAAAAACGCAGAAATCGCGCAATCGTTTGCGCCACTTCCCGCCAAAATGCGAAACTGTTGCCCTGTCTGATTTATATATTTTATTGATTATTAATAATATAATATATATAATTTATTCGAAGACCACTTTTTAAGATTTTCCCGAAATTCTTTGTCCGATTCATTTCAACCGCCTACAATTGCAGTGTGTTTGGCGCGCGAACACGTTGATAATTAATAATTTAATAAAATTAATTAATATGAAACGTAATGAATTAATATCACCTTTTATGCAAGGTGCATTTTCGGAGCCAGTTTTGCACAAATTAGTATTGAGCAAGATAGATTTTGAACTCTCTGACAATATGTGGAATGAAATCAACGCAGGTTTCGAACACTATTGGAATGTTGAAGTTGGGTATGGCAACGAAGTCTATTTTGCAAAAGCCTGCAGGTCAATATTATCACACCTTGAGTCAAAGCAAATAATGCTGTCATACGAGCATTTATGGACAATTTTGGAAATAATGTTTGATTTCATTGAGCAGATTCCTGGAGCGTTTTTGGACGATGAAGTGGTTTTCCCCGAAATGAAACCATATGGATATGGCGTTTGTTATAGTGAAAGATATTTGAAAACACTAAAACTTACCGCTGCAAACACCGACCGAAATACCAATATCGTGTTCTTATCCAAATGTTTAAAGGAAGAGTCGCCGTCGTTTTTCGGCAGTTTAACCCAACTGATGGACGAGATGGGAATTCGCTGGAGTCTGCTTGAATCGACACGCGACATTTGGGCTCGCGACTATATGCCCGTCCAACTTTCTGAAACCGAGTTTCTTAAGTACAAATATTCGCCCAACTATCTGTGTGACGATGAAAAACACAGAACAGATTGCAAGGATGCCTGCAAAGCATTGGATATCAATTATCGGGAAACCGATTTGGTAATTGATGGCGGCAATATCACACCTTGCGGCGACTATTTTGTTATGACCAGTAAGGTGTTCACCGAAAACGGCAAAAAGAAGGGCGATTGGCAGTTTAAACAGTTGTTGGAAAAAGAGTTGGGCCGAGAAGTGATAATCATTCCCTGGCACCAAATTGGCAGTCCCGACGACCCGAAAACCGATGTTTACGGCCATTCCGACGGCTTTGTCAAGTGGTGTGGCAAAAATAAGGTTCTGATGTCGAACCACCGCGACACCGATGCCGATGAAACCGACAAAATCCGTCGAATTCTTGAATCGAAAGGCTTTGAAGTCACCGAAATGCTGTTCGATGTCGAGAACCCGAATCCCGACTGGAATTGGGCATACATCAACTTTCTTCAGGTTGGGAATAAGATAATTATGCCGTCGTTCGGGATAGCCGAAGACCGTCAGGCGCTGAAATATGTGAAGGACGCCTTCCCCGACTGCGATGTCCGCCAAATCGGAATGCGCGACATTGCCGCAAAAGGCGGGGCGCTGCACTGCATTACGTGGAATGTCCATTATGCAACCATAATAAACAGTGATTCAGAATATTATGGGTTGGTTTTCGATGAATTGAAACCATTGGCCGAACAGGGTTCGCTACGTGCTCAATTCTATTTGGGTTGGTGCTACAAATACGGCGAAGGCGTGAAGAAAGACCTTGCGAAAGCCGTTGAGTGGCTAACCAAAGCCGCCGAGCAAGGCTACGCGCCAGCGCAAAACGCTCTCGGCTTCTGCTACGAGTTTGGCGACGGCGTTGAGAAAGACCTGAAGAAAGCCATTGAATGGTACACCAAAGCCGCAGAGCAAGGCGATGCAAGAGCACAGAGCAATCTGGCATTGTGCCTTAAGGAATTGGAAGGGAAAAAGTAGAACATAAAAAATAGACGTATGGAAAATATTTTTGAAAATCAAGGCTTTTCATATTCAGGTTTGCCGATTGACGACCTGAAATATTTAGCGCAGCAAGGCGACCCTGCGGCACAACATAAACTGGCAAAATGCTATGAAAAAGGCCGTGGCGTTGAGAAAAGAATATCCAAAGCAATTTACTGGTACACACAAGCCTCGCAGCAAGGCTTTGCCAAAGCACAAAACTCGCTTGGTGTTTGCTATATAAAAGGGAAAGGCATAAAAGAAAGTCGCACAAACGCCGTGAATTTGTTCGCAAAAGCGGCGGGACAAGGGCTGTTGTGCGCACAATGCAACCTTGGCGAGTGTTATATGAAAGGAATAGGCGTAAAGAAAGACCTTGTGAAAGCCATCGAATGGTACACAAAAGCCGCAGAGCAGGGCGATGCAAGAGCGCAGAACAATCTGGCATTATGCCTTAAGGAATTGGAAGGGAAATAAAACGATTGAGATTGGGAATCTAAAATGGTTAATTTGTATTATTGTAAATGTTAAATGTTAAAAATGAATGATTATGAAAACACTGAAAGAAGAACTAGAAGAATTTGAAAAACAAATTCTCAAACAGAAAATCAATGAATTTACTGATAGAAAAGAACGTCATAAACGACAAAAACTTCTGAAGCTTCAAAGGGAATTTATAAAACTTGCATCAGCATTTCTTTATGGCGGATATATTCAAGTGCGCGATGATTACAGAGTTTACATCCGAACAGTGGAGTTTTATTTTCATTGTGAGAAAGAGAATGGTATACACGACCCAATAGTGTACCATCGAAATAGAAGGGATTATGATGGATATGTTTTGGAAGAAGTCCCTTATTTTCAACTTATGAAATTGAACGCACATAATTCTGGTTTTGACATCACTTTTGAAAGCGAAAATGGGGAATACCGTGCTTCTGCACTTATTCGTTCTTATGAGATAAAAAACAAAGACGGAATGTATTTGGTATGGGACACTATAGAGCGCACATTCAAAACAAGAGTATACGGATATAATAAACAATCCACCTATCTCTATACTTTTCTAAACGGCTTTTCTCTTGGAGAGAGTAATAACATATATTGGATAGATGATTTCAAAAAACATTCAGACATCCCTAAAGGGGAACCACGACAAAATGTTTTTAAATCAGCAAATGATTTTGAGTACAAGAAACTTGTAGGTAAAAGATGTACAAGAGAATGGAGTTTTACACGAAAAGAACAGGTATAAGCGATAGCGAGAAAAGCAACAAACATTAACATTAATAAGTGTATTCAATGTAATCTGTGCGATAAAACAATCATGACATATCATAAAATAGAGAAAAACGTCTATTCTTGTATCTTTATAGCAATAGTGAGTTTATCTAAAAAAACATCATTATGACAAATTTCATCGCCTACTGCGGATTAGATTGCGAGAAATGCGAAGCGCGTCTGGCCACAATCAACAACGACGACCGTCTGCGCGGGAAGGTGGCGCGGCAATGGTCGGAACTGAACCACGTGGAAATCACGCCCGAAATGATAAACTGCACGGGCTGCCGAATGGCGGGCGCCAAAACGCCGTTCTGCGAGTCGATGTGCCCGATAAGGCTGTGCGCCAAAGGGCGGGGCTACGCCACCTGCGGCTCTTGCGCCGAAATTGACGGCTGCAAAAAACTTGCTATGGTCACGGCCAACAACACGGAAGCACTCAACCGTCTGAAACAAAAACAGAAATGAAATACGAAATCGACCCGAAAAAGTTCTCTTCAAAATAGAACTTAGTCCCCTACCTAAAAATCACAATTGTGCCAGCATTGTACGGAAGGCACTGTTGGGAATGAATCCTTCCTCATCGGCTGAATATTCGGGTTTCAGCCGGTTCACAAAATACATATCGATTTCGCCTTTGTGCTTGGCTGGGATTTTTCCGCGATACTCGCACTCGAAATAGTCCTTTATTTCATCGTAGGTGGTCTGCGATATATTGACTTTGCCAGGCTCACACGCCGACTCAAGCCGGCTAGCGACATTAACTGTATCACCCCAAATATCGTAGCCCGTTCTGATTTTTCCAACAACACCCGTAACCACCATACCTGTATTAATACCTATACGCAGCAGCCAAGGTTTTCTTCCCTCCTGCGCGAACCGCTCATCGAGTTTACGCACTGCGTTCTGCAATCCAAAGGCCGCAACAACAATATCAAACGGATGACTGTTGTTCTTCATCGGAACTCCGCCAGCACACATATAGGCATCGCCAATAGTTTTGATTTTTTCAATATAATTTTGAGCCAGCACGTCGTCAAAATCAGAGAACAACGCCTGCAGTGTATCAATCAGTTCTCTTGGCTCAAGCAATTCCGACCATTTGGTAAAATCCTTTATATCAGCAAACAACACCGATGCACTGCTGTACACACGAGGTTTCGCCTTGCCTTTAACTTTCAGTTCCTCAACAATTTCTGACGGAAGCATGTTGTGCAAAAGTTCATCCGAGCGTTTTTGCTGTTGCTGAAGTTCTATTTCCGCTTCCTTAACATTTGTAATGTCAAGTTCAACAGCAATATAACAGATTTCACCTTCAGTATCAACATTGCGAGTTACAGTAACTTGCTTCCAAATGCATGCAGAGTCATCCTTGAATGACCGGCCAACAAACGATATCTTATCACTGTTGCTATCAAAATCATCCCCCCCACACCATTTAATATAGTCCGACAATTGCCAGCCGATTTTAGCAACATACTCCGTTTCTGACAATCCATAAATGTCTATAAACGCGTTGTTTAGCGATTTAAGTTTGCCTTCACCATCAAATATGAGCATAACATTAAGTTCGCCAACAGCATCTGCCAACTGTTGAAGTTGCTCGTTTTGTTTCCTTTCGTGCCTGTATTTGCGCCACATGACCCATGCGCACAAAAAGCCTCCAACTGCCAGTATTACTGGCAAAATCACAAAAACGAAATCGTGCTGCACAAAAGCCATTAACATTTTTTTCAACTTGAAATCACACATATACCGACTTTTGAAATCGGAATGTGAGAAACTAACTACGGTTCATTTCAAATCGAGCGCAAAATACGCTATCATGCTGAATTTTACAACTATTGTAAGCTGATTTTTACTTATGAAATCCAAACCACCTCTATTCCTACCGCCAATACTACTATATTGTGGCTTCAAAGTTTTCTTAATCTTAAGTTTTGACAGTTTGATTGAATAAAAAAAGCGGCTTGATTTCTCAAGCCGCTTATCAATTAATCGTTAACAAAATTATTCGTCATCCGGTTTCGAATCAATTCTTACCTTGAGCAGGAAGAAATAGTTTTCCTTATCTTCAAGAGGAAGGAATTGATAATCAAGTTGGCGGCCTGTCTTGCGGGCAATATCAATGAGTCCCAGTCCGGCACCACCCTTCTCCGAAAGCGATCCCTCGCGTATCTGTTTTTTATACAACGCGTTAAGATCTTCTTTGTTCAAACCGTTGATGGTATCGATTGATGCTTTAAGACCCTCAATCTTTTCCTTCAAAATCTTATTGGCTGTAATAACGCTCCAATAGCCGTCTTTTTTGCCTACGATGAACAAACCGTTGCCCACACCATCATTGCGATCAACATCGTCGGAATGTTTGGTCATATTCTGAAGACACTCAACCATCACGTGGAACACTTTGCGTTTTACTGATTTGTCTTCGTTCGACTTGTCCATATCGCGTTCGGCCATTGACGTGAACATTTTCATCACTTCGTGACTGAACTCGCCTTCGTAAACCAATGAGAAGCCGTTGCTCGCCATCTCGTCGTGCAACGAAAGAACTGATTTAATAAGATTTATATCGGCACTCATAAATACTTTTTTTGTTTTATCCGTATTCGTTAAACGTCTGCTAAAAATAGATTTTTTTTAAATCAAAAATCCATTTATCAGACTTTTCTGTCATTTATTTTTTCTTGGCCTTCGCAAGTTTCTGAAAATCTTTTGCCAACATACCTTCTTTTGCCTTCTCGCTGATCATGTGCCATGCAAAATAATACAGGCGGGCATCAGAAGCACCAACGATAACCTTGTAGCAGCGAACATCTTTTTTGCGAGTTCCTTCGGGACCAACCTTGTGAAGAAGCACCACGTCAGGGTCACGACGGTCGATGGCAGCCTCAACTTCCTCTCTCGATACAATTTTAAATTTGTAGGGATACAATGATTTGATTTTCGCCTCTGTGTTAAGGTCCGGATTCAGTTCTTCTTTAACCAGATACAAAGTCTTATCGTGGATGTCGGCCATCTGCGAGTTGTAGTATTTCAGAATGTTTTTCTTGGTGAGTTTAGGATTCTCAGAAGTGAGTTTGATGTGATTCTGAAGGAATCGGCAAAGCAAGCCGAGTTTATAGCCATATGATTCCTCATCAACTCCATTGTAGCAGATTGGAACTGATGCAATATCAGGCATTTGGCGTATATGCTCGTAGTCGCCGCCAAGTTCAACACAGAGATAATCGAACTTCGATTTTGTCTGATCCTTATCATTATATACTGTGTTTTTTACAAGGAAAGATTTTGTAGAATCCTTACGTGCGCTTTCAAACTCCGATGTCGAAAATGTCAATATTTCATATTTGCTTATATCCCAATGTTTTTCTACTGTCTCTTTGATTTTGAAGTTGTACTCCAACATTGGATTGTTTTCCAAAACCACCACTGTTGTGGTATTCTTGAAACGTTTAAGTTCAGCGGGAGTTCCTACAGCCTGCTGTGCCTGCGCATTATAGGCAAATGCACCAACCAAAATAATTGCAAATAATTTCTTCATAGTTCTATTTATTTTTAAAGAAGCAAATGTAATATAATCTACGACAATGTAATCAGATAAAAAGTAGGTTATTCACATCTTTTTTTGCCATCTTTTAGCAAATAGTTTTTTCTCACTCTACCAATAACATTTGACCGCCTTTGATGCTGGAACCGACAAACAGTTCCGACACCAAAGGCGGTCAATATTTATGTTCGGAAGCGAACTTCCTGTTCTATCCTATTCGCCTCAAATTACCACTCGGTAGTTATCTTATTGTTGTAGAGACGATAGGCGTTGCTCTCGTTATTGCTAACGGCTTTGTAGAAGATTGTGCCCTTCACCATTTGGTACTTCTTCTGTGTGTAGATGCTCTTGTCGAGTTTCTTGTCAATAGTCAGTTTCAGGTCGTGGTTGCCCTTGCCTTTAAACTGCTGATTGATGTCGTCGATGATTATCGGCGCCTCGTTGCCGAAACTCAACACTACCTTTTCAATCACAAACGGACTGTCGTATTTCGACACAACCGGAATCGAGCACTTGCAGCCTTCAACAAACTGGCCGTCGTCGGTTCCGCCGGTCAGATTGATGGCGTTGTTCACGAAGATTTCAACGGTGTTGGCCTTCACATTGAACCAGAAATCTTTTGTTGTGTTGCCGCACCTTACGCTGATTTTGTTGTCGGGCTCGTCGTAGCACTCATCGTAAGTGTATTTCACAATCCACTCGTCGCCATCCGACTTGATGTCGCTGATTTTGGCGCAGTTCGATTTCACTTTCGGAGTGTTTGAGGTTTTAATGATGCGGCCATTGCAGTAGAGCGAGAAACGAATCTCGCCTAGCGATGTGCCTGTTGCCTCAATTGCCACGTTTTTAATCATTTGCGAAATCCGGCTTATGGCAACATCACATTTGTTCTTGCGGCTGTCAACGTCAATGAACGATTTCGACAAAGCCTTGATTTCGGCGCTTATCTGCTCCAGACGTTCAATGCTTTCGGCATCGTCGATGCTCACAATCAACTCATTAAGTTGCTTGGTGAGTTCGCGGTCGGTGCGCTCATACTCCATAATGAGTTTTTTGAGTTGGAAGTCGTCGAACGGATATTTCATGTGGTAGTAGTAGTTGATCGTGCCTTTCTCGCTCACTTTCTCCCAGTAGTATTCCTGAACCTGGTTCACCGATATGCCTTTGATGAACGGAATGTCGGCGGCGCGCGATTTGGTCACCACCTTGTAGTTCTCGGTAATGCTCATGTCGCCCGACTGAATGTCCTCGGTCAGCGTGTGTTCCGTCTGCGACGAGATGTTGTCGGCTACCGAACTGATAATGCGTTCTTTGACTTTGAGCAAAGCCTTCTCCTGCGCCTCGTCTAAAGAACTGCCCGTTCCCACCGTGATAACATAGTCTTTGACTAGTGTGTTCACCCAAGCGGGTTTCTTTTTCGGTTGATGTTCAAGTACTTTCGTCTTTTGCGCGTATGCCTGACCGTAGCCCAGACCCATCAGCAGCGACAATGCAATAAGTATCTTCTTCATGGTGCCGGATTTTTAAGTTATTGATTCATTGGTTAAAAAAAGAAGTTGCCTTTTCATTCTGGCAACTTCTTATAAAAGATTGAGTTAGTGTCGATTACTCGAGTTTGCTCATTTCCTCGTCAAATTGTTTGCGGAATTTCTCGCGGTCATACATAACCTCAAGTTTCTTGTCTTTTGAGATTGCGCTTTCAGTTGACGAAATAACATCCTCTTTGTTCATCTCAATGGCTACAAATGCCTCATAACCACCACCTTCAGCCTGGAAGTACTTCTCGCAAAGAACGCTGACGTTGTTCAGTTTCTGATTAACAACATCTTTTGTCAAACTCTGGTACGATTGCTCGAACTCGCTTCTGTTGGCAGCGTCCATCTCGTTGATGTAGTTCTCGGTAACCGATTTAATGGTCGACGCAATACGCGAAGCCAATTCCTGTTTGGCGTTGAGCATAGCCTTTTGTTTGGCTGCGTTCAGGTCGGCACTCTTTGCAGTTGCGCTTGCGCGGAAGTGATTCTTGTCAGATTTTCCCTGATCCTGGCATGGGAATGTAATTTCCTGACGTCCTTTTGTTACTGATTTTGATCCTCCACCGCAGTTTGCGAAAAGCAGTGCTCCAATGGCAAATAAGCCTAAAATTGAAATCTTTCTCATAATTTTAAATTTAAAGTTGATTAAACAAATATCATATTTTTTTTGATACCAAGATGCATAAATGTCAATAAAGGTTGCGTCAAATGTAAAAAAGTTTTTTTCGGTTGCTCACCATTTATATAATATGTGCCAAAAACATCACTTACTAGTCTTTTCTGACAGCGATTTGAAGCCTTCGCCAAGAATCTCGTTTGCTTCAATCACGGCCACAAAAGCGTTGGGGTCGATACGGCTGATGTGCTCTTCCAGAATCAGCACTTCGCGGCGATCAACAATGGTGTAAATCACCTTTTTAGGCGTGCCGCAGTACATTCCTTCGCCGTTCAGATAGGTGCCGCCGCGGCCCAAATCGTTCAGCAGTCGCTCACGGATTTCTTCGTGATGGTCCGATATGATGAGCAGCATTTTCTCGTGCCCCGCACCTTCAAGAATCATATCCACAACCTTGCCAGTGATGAAAATCACCAGCCACGAGTACAATGGTATCTTCCAATCGCTGAACGCGATAAGTCCCAACAAAGCAATGGCGCTATCGACATAGATGAGCAGATGGCCGATGGGCAGGTGCGTGTATTTGGCAATGATGGCCGCAATAATGTCGGAGCCGCCCGATGTGGCCTTCGATTTGAACACAATGGCCAGTCCGATGCCGATGATGGTTGCGCCGAACACCGATGCCAGCAGCAGGTCGTCGGCAAGGCCGAGCGGGTCGTCTTCACCGATGAAGGCTGTGAGTGTATCCATAAACACTGCCGTGGAGATGAAGCCCAGCACTGTTTTGAAACCGAATCGCGGCCCAAGAATCTTTGTGCCGATGATGGTCAGAATGGTGTCGAGGCAAGCCGACACAAGACCGATGGGCGTGCCGTCGGGGAACAAGTCGAACATTCCCTTGGTGGAGTGGTGAATGACGATGGAAATGCCGTAAACGCCGCCCGGCACAATCTTGTAGGGGTTGATGAACAGCACAAAACCCAGCGACAGCACAAACGTGCCCACCAGAATATAGACGACCGCCTTTGCCGCGTCGCGCCACGTGCCGCCGCCAGTCAGTTTATTCAAATCGATAGCCATAATGCGATAAATTTGTTGTGTCAAAGGTAAAAATTTTGGACAACAGACATCAGACTAAAGACAACCGGAATCATATCGCTTGAAGTCTGTCGCCAAAAATCAAAAAAAATCCCCCGACAAGTGTTACATTTGAAAAATTGGCGCGTCATTTATGGTGTAATTTGATAAGTGATTTTGGAATCGAACTACGTAGATATTAACAGTCGACTCATTGATGAGTGCCGGAACGGGAGCAGCAAGGCCCAGTTCGAGATATACAAACTGTATTACAAGGCGATGTACAACACCTGTCTGCGGTTTGTTCGCGACTCGATGGAGGCCGAAGATGTGATGCAGGAGGCTTTTCTTGCGGCGTTCCGGAACATCGACTCGTTCCGCGGCGAGGTGAGTTTCGGCGCGTGGCTGAAGCGCATTGTGGTGAACCGGTCGCTCGATGCGCTGCGGAAACGGAAACTCGACCTTGACCCGCTTGAAGAGGGGCGGACGGTTGTCGACACCGACTGCTACGATGGCGACGAGGTCGATTTCAAGGTGGGGCAGGTGAAGATGGCCATCGGCTCGCTGCCCGACAGTTACCGCACCCTGCTCACTCTGCACCTTATCGAGGGCTACGACCACGAGGAGATTGCCCAGATAACAGGGTTGAGCAATGCTGCCGTCCGCACCGGCTACTCGCGGGCGAGGAAAAAATTACAGGAACTTTTGGAAACGAAAAAATTTGAGATATGGATGAGTTGAAACATTTTATTGAACAGAACCGCAGTCAGTTCGACGATTGCGAGCCAATGGACGGACACTTCGACCGCTTCATACAGAAACTCGAAGCCGACCAGCGCCACACCATCGGCCGCAGCCGCAGCCAACTGCTGCGCATAGCCGCCGTAGCCATCGTTGTGGTTGTGTTGGGCGCAACCGTGGCGGGAAATCTTGTCCACCACAGTGTCAGGCTGATAGAGACCGAAATGGCCAACGCCGACCGTGAGACACCGATGAAACTCGTCGAGCGTACAACTCGCTATGTGAAGGCGAAGGTTGAGCCTGAATACGAGCAGACGCAGAAATACTACATCGGTTTGGTTGACAATCGGTTGGATAAAATCCGTACATCTGAAAACGTTGAAGAGGAACAGAAGGCAGAACTGCTCAAAGAGATGTCAGAAATGGACGAACTGTTTGCCAATCTGCAAAAGGAACTGAAGGCCAACCCCGACAATCCTGTGCTCATCGACGCCATGATTAATCACTATCAGACCAAAATTGAAGTGTTGAACCAAATAATTAATAATCTGAACAGTATCAAACAATTAAATACAAAACAAGATGAAAAAGTTGATTTATAGTTTGATGGCGGTCGTCTTGATAGCGGCATTGCCCGCCCAGGCCGCACGAAAAGAGTATAAGAAGGTCTTCCGATACGACTTCAGCATCGACCAGAACACGCTTCTCGAAATAGTGAACCGCAACGGCAACATTGTGATTGAGAACACTGACGACGACCGCGTGACCATTGAGGCCGTTGTCACAGGACGCGGCAGCAGCGATGACGAGGCTGAACGTACATGCCTGAAAATCACACCATCGGCAGTGATGACCGACAACAAGATTACGGTCGGTGCCGAAGTGCCCAGTTCGCTCAAATACGAGTATTTCGACTTGAGTTACACCATTGTGATGCCAGCCTACACCAACATCAACCTGTCGAACAAATACGGCAATGTGATGATTGACCGACTCAACGGCCGCACAAGCATCAAGGTTGGTTACGGCGAGTTGAAAATCAAAGAGTTGAACGATAAGACGGGCGGTTTCCCAGTGGTTGATTTGGCCTACTCGCGTGAGTCGGAGATTAACGAGATGAACATCGGCGGCGTCAACATGAATTATTCGGGCATCACCATCGACCGCGGTCAGGCAGTGGCCGTGTCGAGCAAATACTCGAAACTGACGGTGGGCGCGGCGGCATCAATAGCCATCGAGTCGGCCTACGACAACCTGAACATCGCCAACACTGACAAAATCGACATCTCGACCCGCTACTCGAAACTGCAGATTGGATACGTGGGCGTGATGGCCAACATCGGAATTGAGTATGGCAGTGTGGTTGTGAACAGCGTCGACAGGGAATTCAAGAACATCACCGTCAACGCCAAATACACTGACACTGACGTGGATTTGAAGGGAGTGCGCAACTATTCGTTCGACCTGAACACGAAGTACGGCAACATCACCACGCCAACTCACAATCTGCTGTCGCAAGAGATTGTGTCGCACGACAGCAGCAAGTCGGCCAAAGGACAGGCAGGAAATGTTGCCGAAGGCGGAAAAATCAGAATTTCAGCAAAATACGGCAGTATCAAGGTGCGGAACAGCAATTAGCGCTGCCGCCGCAACCGAAAACCGCCATCCAAAAATGCGACTGCGAACGGGCTTCCGTCAAGGGGGCTCATTCGCATTTTTTGTTTTTCGGGCATTTATCAGCCGATGGTTTGTAAAACGTTGAAACATCGGCTGTTGCGTTGTTATTAAAGTGTTAATTGCACAGAAAAAAGTTTCGCAGCATTCCATTATTAAGTAATAATTTAGTTGCACAAAATTCTATGCTATGCGAGAATCAGGCGATTTGTACGAGGATAAGGAAATGGCGTCGAACGTCAGGCGGTACGAGACTATGAAAAAGACAGGCGTGCCGCAGTATTTCGACGTTGACGAATATCTGATGATTGTCGATTACTACATGCAGCGCGATATGCAGAACAAGGCCGTTGAGGCTTGCGAGACCGCTCTGAAAGTTCACGGCAACGACCCCGAACTGCTGCTCAAACAGGCACAGATTCAGGTGCATCAGGGCAAGGTGAAGGCCGCCATCAAAGCCATTCTGCCACTCGAGCCGCTGCTGTCCGACCACTACGAGTTTTACCTGACCAAAGCGTCGGCACTGCTTCAGTTGGGCAAGAGCGAGGAACTGTTCATCGAGAGTTTCCAGAAGGCGCTCGAATTGAGCACCGATGTGGACCCCGAAGAGCGCGAAGACATCTTTATGAGCATTGGTGAGATGCTCGAAGGCGGACAGTTCTTCAAACCCGCGCTGTCAATCTACAAGGTTGCCGCCCGCGAGTTCCCCGAAAACATCGATTTTCTATTTAAAATAGGTGTGTGCTACGAGAATCTCGACCGATTCGATGACAGCATCGCCGCCTACAACCGTGCCATCGACCTTGACCCGTTTTCGGAAAGCGCATGGTACAATTTGGGCATTGTTTACAACAGCATTGGCGAGTACGACAAGGCCATTGAGGCCTACAATTTCGCCACCGCCATCGACCCCACGTTCTACGACGCCGTGTTCAACAAGGGCAACACCTGCTGCAACGCGGGCTACTACGAGGAAGGGCTCAAGTGCTATCAGGACTACCTGAAGGCCTATCCCAACAGCGTTTCGGCGCAGTGCTATTTGGGCGAGTGCCTGTACCATCTCGACCGACTCGACGATGCAGAGCGCTGCTTCAACAGCATTGTGGGCATGTTCAGCGACAATGCCGACGCATGGTTTGGCAAGGCGATGATTTTCAGTACCCGTCGCGAGTTCGATTTGGCCATCGACGCGCTTGAGAAAGTGCTTCATGCCGACCCCGAACACGATTCGGCATGGCATCAGTTGGGACGGATTTTGGCCCAAAACAACAATTTCGAGGGAGCGATTGAAGCCTACAAGAAATCGCTCGAACTCAACCGCTACGAGCCGATTGCGTGGGAAAATCTAGCATTGGCCTATTCGGCTATCGACGATGACCAGACCGCCATCGATGTGCTCAACGAGGGACTTGACTATATGCCCGACGACAGCATTCTGCTATACGTTTTGGCCGCCATCTGCCTGCTGATTCACCGCACCGACGAGTGCCTGCGCCACTTCCGCAAGGCCTTCCGCCAGGACCCCGACCTTTGCGAGCATTTCATCAGCATTGTGCCCGAATCGGCCATCCCGACGGAAATAATGAAGATTATCAAGAATCAAAATAATGACAATCACTAATTTACGCGTATATGAACAACACTAAATTCCATCTGCACTGCCGCAAATGCGGCGCCGACATTCCAGGTTTCAAGGAGTGGTTTGCCAACAATCAGAAATGCCCGCACTGCGGCGGAACCTACGTTGATGTGAAATACCATCGCGACTACAGCGAGTTGAAGAAACTCATCGACACGAAGGAGCACGTTGAGAACGTTTGGCATTATTTTGATTTTCTGCCACTTATCGACAAGAAAAACGAGATTTCGCACACCGAGGGCGCAATTCCTGTCGACCGTTGGGAGTTTATGGAGAAGTTCGCAAAGAAATACTACAATCTCGATATCACCGTCCGCGCCTATCGCAACGACCTGAACCAGGGCACAGGCACCTTCAAGGATGTGGCGGGAGCCGTCACTGCGAGCGTGCTCAAAGAGAATGGCGTGAAGGACTACTGCGTGGCCAGCACGGGCAACATTGCCAACGCTTTTGCGCACTATTTTGCTGAAGCGGGAATCAATTTGGGTGTTTTTGTGCCCGAAGACACACTGAAAATCAATGAGGCAGAGATAAACACCTACGGTCAGGGCCTGTTCCGCGTGAAGGGCGACTACGCAATGGCCAAAAAGGTGGCCGCCGACTATTCGGCAAAATACGGCATTCTGATTTCGGGCGGCAACACCGACCCGATGCGCGTTGAGGCCAAAAAGACGATGGTTTTTGAGTGGCTGCGCCAGATGGGCAAACTGCCGTCGGTTTACATTCAGGCAGTTAGCGGCGGCACAGGCCCGATTGCCATTGCCAAAGGCTGCGCCGACCTTGAGGGTTTGGGCTACGACAACCGCTTGCCGCGATTCATTATGGTTCAGCCGTCGGGCTGTACGCCGATGGTTGAGGGCTACGCAAAAGCCAAGGCCGCAGGCTTCCCCGAGGGTTGGCAGAACGACTATCCGTGCTACGAGAACCCCAAGACCAGCGTTCCGATTTTGGCCACAGGCAAGCCAGGAACCTTCCCGATTGTGGCTTCGCTCGTGAAAGAGTCGGGTGGCGATTTTGTTGCTTTCGATGAGCAATATCTTGCTGATATGGCGAAACTTGTGGCTTATGAGACCACCGTCCGCATTGGACCTGCAGCGGCTGTCTGCGTTGGCGGCTTCTTCGAGTCGCTCAAGAACGGCTTGCTCAAGAACGGCGACGATGTGCTTATCAACCTTGGCGAGGGTTCGCGCCGCGCGCCAGCCTTTGTCGAGAGCATAATCTACACCACCAAGCACGTGGTTTCGGTTGACGAGTGCGAAAAGTTCGACCGCTCGAAATTTGAGCCGATGCTTTGGGACAAAATTTTGAAAATCTACAACTTATAATCAGGAATGAGGGAACACATAGCCAATTTCCTGAAAGGCTTTGCAATGGGTGTGGCCAACGTCATTCCAGGCGTTTCGGGCGGCACCATTGCTCTGCTTACAGGCATTTTCGAGCGGCTGATAAACGCGCTCAAATCGTTTGACGTTGAGGCGGTTAGGCTGCTGCTCAAATTCAAGTTCCGCGAGTTCGCACAGCACGTCGATTTCGGCTTTCTGCTGTCGGTGTTCCTTGGCGTCGGCGTCAGCATTATTTCGGTGGCCAAACTGCTCGAGTTCCTGTTCCAGTCGTACCCCGTTTACGTGTGGTCGTTCTTTTTTGGCCTGATACTCGTATCGGTTTGGTTTGTAGGTAAATCGATAGGCAAAATCGATGTTCCTGCGGCGGTTTCGTTCGTGATTGGCGCCGCGGTTGCCTTCGGCCTTTCGGTGATGAATCCCGCAACCGAGAACACCGCCTTTTGGTACCTGATAATCTGCGGCGCGGTGGCCGTCTGCAGTATGATTCTGCCAGGCCTTTCGGGTTCGTTCGTGCTGATTCTGATGGGCAACTACCAACTGATAATGATTTACGCCGTGTCGCATTTCGATATGAAAATCATTGTCCCCGTGGCCGTTGGCGTGGTGGTGGGGCTGTTGGCGTTCTCGCATTTCCTGTCGTGGCTTTTGAGCCGATACGCCCGCCAGACGATGGCCGTGCTCACAGGCTTCATTTTTGGCAGCCTAGGTACCATTTGGCCGTGGAAAAATCCTGTCTATCTGATGCAGGACGGCGTTGAGGTGCTGAAAAACGGCAAACCAATTATCCAGAGTTACCAAATGTATTTCCCGCAAGAATTCAGCGCTGAAGTGGCCTTTGCCATTCTGCTGATGATTGCCGGAATGGCGGCACTTTGGGCGCTTGAGAGGTCGTCGGAGAAGGCAAAAACGCAATAAAATCATCGCACAGACAACACAGATTACACTGACTATTTAATGAATATCACTAACCAACAATGAAAAAGCTACTCTTATCCTCAATGCTGACGTTGATTTTCTGTCAATCTTACTCCCAAGATTTGATTGTAACAACCAACGGAGACTCGCTGAATTGTAAGATTAAGTACCGAATGTCAGGAATCATTCATTATAAGTTTAGTCAAGGTGACAAAACATATCATTCAAAGTTGCCCAAATCCGATGTGAAAACTTATAAGTATGACTTCTACAACAGTAATTCAACCGAAAAATATTTAAACGATAACGGCCCTAAAGATTTGGTTTTGACGCAGGATGGCGATTCAATACGCTGTAAAATAGTAGCGCTTAAGTTTAATCAGTTATATTACAAAGTTGACAGTTCAGCCGACATTAAACATCTTACTGAGGACCAAGTGAAAAAATATAGGTTCGACTACTATCATCCATTTTCCAATTATCAAAAGTGGACATTATCGTTTAATGGCGGGTATAGCAGGCGTTTGACAGAAATTTCGAAGAATTTGGATTCATATTATGACGACCACATCAAACAACTAAAAGAAGGATACCATTTGGAGGCTGATTTCACCTATTATTTCTCCGAATATTTAGGCGTTGGCGCTAAATGTGCGTTGTTCAAAGCCTCAAATTCACAAACCATAGTCGGACCCGAGATTATAGTACCATATAATAGTTACGAATATGGTCAATACTCCTGGGCGGGTTTCTGTACCTTGAAAAAGAATGTTCGTGTGGAGGATAAACACACTATTCCCTACATCGGATTGATGGCTTCAGCAAGGTTATATGACTCCAAAAAACGGGGAGCACTTTTGGTTAATTGTTCTGTCGGATATTTGGGATACACCGATGACGGAACCTACGCTGGTCAATCTTTTACCATTAAGGGAAATAAAGACGTTGATAATTATTTTGCTGGATATTTAGAATACACCGGTGACGGAACCTACACTGTTCAATCCCTTAACATTAAGGGAAATAAGCTGTGGTTGGACCTTGATAATTATTCTGCTGGATATTTGGAATACACCTATGGCTCCTACCTCGATAGCGGAATCTACGCCGATCAATCCTTTACCATTAAAGGAAATACGTTGGGTTTGGCTCTTGATTTTGGTTACGACTATTGGTTTTCAAGAAGTATGGCATTGGGTGTACGCATCTCGTTGATTAGTGGAGTATTAAAGGAATGCACAAAAGAAACGGCCGCAACCAAAGAATACGCAGTAACAACAGAGAAAATAAAACTCACTAGAGCTGAATACGAAAGTCTTGGCCGATTGGATATTTCGGTGGGCTTGCGTTTCGGGAAATAATAATTATGAAAACATTCGGATTAGTCGGCTACCCGTTGGGGCACTCTTTCTCGCAGGATTATTTTACAAAGAAATTTGCGACGGAAAATATTGATGCCCAATATCTTAATTTTCAGATTGAAGACATAACACTAAACCAACAATGAAAAAACTATTCATCTTTTCAATGCTTACACTGATTTTCGGTCAGTTAAGCGCTCAGGATTTGATTGTGACCAAGAATGGCGATTCCATTCAATGCAAAATCGCAACCATACAACATAACAATATTTACTACCACACCACAGAGGTTACCGATGGTGCCACCTTGCCTAAAGCATTGCCCGTCAGCAATGTGGAAAAATACAAGCATAATTATTTCCGACCTCAAATTACAGATTATCATAAATGGGTGTTTTCGATAAATGGTGGCTATAGCCAACGTTTTGCTAAAACTGAAAATGGCAAGTATGCGGAACACAACAAAAAACTAAAAAAAGGATTCCACATAGATGGGAATGTGGCTTATTATTTTTCAAAGCATTTGGGGTGTGGCGCAAAAATCACTGTTTTCAAATCCTCTCATTCACAAGATGACGCAGTCGCTAATGGCTCATATTATTATACCCCAAAAAAAGAGTTAATTTATTATGGTCCACCGACCACATTAATCGGGCATCGGCAGTTTGATAAATTTACTCTGAAAGATGAACACACGATTTATTATGTCGGGCCTATGTTTTCATCAAGATTTTTCGATATGGGAAAGGGCGCATATCTGATTAACTGTTCAGTTGGATATTTGAGTTACATAGATGAAGGGACTGATGAAAATGGTAGTTTTACAATTAAAGGTAACACGGCAGGGGTTTTGATTGAATGTGGTTATGACTATTGGTTTTTAAAAAATAGTGCATTGGGATTCCGACTGTCATTGATTGGCGGAAACATAAAGGAATGTACAAAAGAAGTAAAGAGTACTACGGAAAAAATTGAATCAAATAACCACGTTGGCCTTGGCCGATTGGATGTTTCGGTAGGTTTACGTTTCGGAAAATAATAATTATGAAAACATACGGATTAGTCGGCTACCCATTGGGGCACTCTTTTTCGCAAGATTATTTTACAAAGAAGTTTGCGGCAGAAAATATTGACGCCCAGTATCTTAACTTTCAGATTGAAGACATTGCCCTTTTTCCCGAAAAGGTGCTGACTGCTCCTGGTTTGGCTGGACTGAACGTCACCATTCCCTACAAGCAGAAGGTGATGCAATTCCTCGACGAGATTGACGAGACCGCGCAACGTGTTGGTGCAGTGAATGTTGTGAAGATTATCCGCAATGGTGACAAAATTCGTCTGCGCGGCTGCAACTCCGATGTTGTGGGGTTTGAGAACTCGCTGAAACCGCTGTTGAAACCTTGCCACACCAAAGCCTTCATTTTGGGAACTGGCGGTGCGTCGAAAGCCGTGCGCTATGTGCTTGAAAAACTGGGAATTGAATATCAGTTTGTGTCGCGCAATGCCGATGCAGCAAGCGACATTCTTTCTTACGCCCAACTGACCGATGAATCAGTTGAAAGCCATAAACTTATCGTCAACTGCACGCCTCTGGGTATGTCGCCAAAAACCGATGCCTGCCCCTACATCCCCTACTCCGCCATCGGCTCCGACCACCTTTGCTTCGACTTGATTTACAATCCCGAAACCACCTTGTTCTTGCAAAAAGCCAAGCAACAGGGCGCAACAATCAAAAACGGACTTGATATGCTAATCGGTCAGGCTGTGCGGGCTTGGGAGATATGGAATGAATGAGTGGTTGAAGAATTATTGTAATTCACTACTTTCGCGGCCGATTTCAGAAGAATAGATTATGTGGCTGTTGTTTGCGTTGTTGTCGAGCGCGCTGTTAGGTTGCTACGACATTTTCAAAAAAGCATCGTTACGTGGAAATGCTTATATCCCAGTACTTTTTGTGGCAACTGCCACAGGTGCGGTGCTGTTTAGCATTGTGCTGATGCTGTCGCGGTTGGGGGCGGTTTCTGAAGGCAGTCTTTTCTACGTTCCCGAAATCACTGCGCACGAGCACCTTCTCTATTTCATAAAGGCAATGATTGTCGGCAGTTCGTGGATTTTCGCCTATAAAGCATTGAGCCAGTTGCCGATAACTATTGTGGCGCCCATTCGTTCAACAGGTCCGGTTTGGACAATAGCCGGAGCATTTGTGATTTATGGCGAACGCTTCAACGGCTGGCAGTGGCTGGGCTTTGCTGTGGTTATCTTCTCGTCCTACCTTTTCGCAAAAGCGGGCAAGAAGGAAGGCATCAACTTCAAGAGCAACCACGCCATTTGGGCCATTGTTACGGCCACGTTGCTCGGTTCAGTTTCATCGCTTTTCGATAAATATTTGCTTGCCCACTATGACCGCATGGCCGTACAAACCTGGTATTCAATCTATATGGGCATTTTCATACTGATACCGCTGGCGTTTTGGTTGCCAAAACGCGCAGTGCCGCCACTTTTCAACTGGCGTATCATCATTCCAATGATTGGCATCACTCTTTCGGTGGCCGATTTCATGTATTTCTACGCCCTTTCGCGGCCCGAAGCCTTGCTTGGCGTGGTATCAGTTCTGCGGCGCAGTAGCGTTGTGCTGGCTTTCTTGCTTGGTGCGGCTATTTTCCACGAGCACAATCTGAAATCGAAAGGCATCGCCCTTGCGGGAATAATCATCGGCGTGTGCGTGCTGGTGCTGGGGAGTTGAGCGATTCTTAAAAGCGTTGGAGTTATTCCGACCTTTTGGCACGCTCCCAATTCACGCTCTGGCTGTTGCGGCAGTATCGCCACAGGCCCATCCACATGGCTTTATTAGCAAGATAGAAATAGTAAGGAAAATAAATCCAACTTGCATTTAACTTTCTGTTTTGCAGAGCGAAACCTAAAAATGCAAAGAAGTAAAAAATGACTTGCGCGAACAGCACAAGTGTGAATAAATTGCTGAATGCAAAACCGTTAAGTACACACAGATAGATGTTGAGCGGGATTATAAGCACCATGGCCAGCGGCACGGCAATCCAGCGTAAAACCTTGTGCGACACGTACTGGAACGTTAGCATCGGGTGGCGGAAAAAGTTGAAAAGTCCGCCCAATCGCAGCATTGTCTGAATGCTTCCGGTGGCAATACGAACCTTGCGTTTCATCTCCTCACCGATGTTTGCCGACGGCCTCTCAATGGCGCAAGCCGATGGCGAATAGCCTATTTTATAGCCAGTTAAGGCGATACGGAGCGACATTTCAAAATCGTCAAGCAAAGTGTTGTCGCTGACGGGCTGGTAAAGGCTGCGACGCATGGCAAACAACTCACCAGCAGCACCAATAGCCGAACCGGCGGCCGCATCGTTGCGTTTTATCCACGACTCGTAACGCCAATAGGCTCCTTCGCCCGATGAGGCGGCATTTTCCTTCGAGTCGCGGTTGATGCGTTTCTCACCTGCCACACAACCTATGACCGGATTTTGGAACAAACGAACCATCTCCTTCACGCTTTCGACTGACAACATGGTGTTGGCATCGGTAAAAATAACAATTTCAGTATCAACGAATTGCAATCCGCGCTTCATGGCATGAACCTTACCTCGGCGTTCGGGCTCAAACAGTACTTTCACATCAGGGCACTTCTCAAGCAGATGGTTTGTGTTGTCATCAGAGCCGTCTGTAACCCACATAAGATGCAGACGGTCAGACGGATAGTCGATTGCACGCGAATTACTGATTTTGGCCTCAACAAACTGCTCCTCGTTGAATGCAGTGACAAAAAGCGTCACATGCGGCAGGTCGTCAGGCAATTGCGGCTGCGCCGCTCCGCGCTTCAGTCTTGCAATAGCGGCTATCAGCAACGGATATGCAATGTAGGTATAGACAACCGTGCCAACTAAAATCCAGAATAATATTGTCAACGCTGCAACCATTGTTTGTAGAAGTTGTTCAAGCCGCTGATTATCTTGCGGTTGTTGAAACTAGTATTGGTAAAGGCGAAAGCCTCATCGGCCACTTTGCGAGTATATTCAGCATCGCCGATAGCCTTCAGAATCAATATTTTAAGTTCGTCGGGAGTTGAGCCGATAAGAATCTGTTTGCCGTTTTCGGCATCAATTCCTTCGGCGCCTATTGGGGTGGTTACAACGCAACGCGAGTGCGCCATGGCTTCAATGATTTTTATCCGCATTCCGCTACCAGACAGCAGAGGAACCACCATAATATTGTGTCGCTCTATGAATTCCTGTGCGCTTGCCACTTGGCCGTCGAACACTACCGGATATTTGCGCATCTCACCGGCAAAACTCTCTGGCGCGTTTCGCCCAGCAATGTGAAACTCCCAATCGGGATGTTGCGGCTGAACATCGGCCCACACATTGCGCACAAACCACAAAACAGCCTCCTGATTGGGTTCCCAGTCAAGTGCGCCAATGTAAAAAAGCGATTTTGGCACGGCAGGCTCCTTGTACGGCGCAAATTTCTGCGGTTCAATGCCCGTTGGCGCAACATACGTGCGGTGCTGGTCGAATGGCAGTTTTTCGGCATCGTTACGCGTTATCGGCACTAGAAGGTCTATCTTGTTGAGTGTCTGCAACTCAAGACGGCCGATACGGCGAGCAAGGAGTCGTTTGTAGAATCTCCGCGCCACGTTGGTTTCTGTTTCGGCAAGGCGCTCCCAAATCTGTCTTTCAACATTGTGCGAGCGCATCGAAATTGTTGATTTCGAATATTTTCTGATTGTCGGAATATAACTCGACAGATAAAGTCCTTCCAGTTGGACAATATCGTAGTTGTTTTGAAGCAGTTCTTCCAATTTCGTGTTAAACTCCTCTGACACAAACCTTTCAGCGTTGTATGGCAGCCGTGAGAAAAACAGATTCTTCAGCAACCTGCCCAAACGAATGTCTGTATCTATCCAAACCGAATGCCAGTTGATATTCTGCTTGAGTTCGTCCGACAGTTTTTCGAGCGGGAAATTGTGTTTAGGCGTCTGCATAGCAAGCACTTCAACCTTGTTGCCCTGTGCCGCCAACCCCATAATCATGTTGAGCGTGGCAATGGTGCCCCCGTCGTTCGACGGATACGGCATCTTGTTGCACAGCACAAGAATATGCAGTGGCCGCTGCTGGTTATCAGGCGTTTGCATTGTTGTTGAATTGATTGAAAATCGCCTTTTTTTGCCGTTCCAATTCCGCCTCAAGTTTGGCCTTTGCCTTCTTTTCCTCTGATATGAATCGATTGATAACGGCTGCAAACTTCGGATATTTCATGAGTTTTGCGAAAATGCGGCGGAAGAAATCGGTGTAAGTGCTCAATTCAAGAAGTGTGGCGTCTTTGACTGCCTTGTAGGTCAGGAACGCGCCCAGCGGGGTAAACACTATCGATGACATCCACATGCCAAGCCATGCCGGCCATGTACCCATTTTGGCTGCCTTTCCGCAACTGATGTCGGTCACGTAGTAAATCACGAAGAAAAGCACCGAAATCACAATTGGGGTGCCGATGCCGCCCTTGCGGATAATAGCGCCCAGTGGTGCACCAATGAAAAACAGCAAGATACAGGCAATCGACAAGGTGAACTTGCGGTGCCACTCAATCTCGTAACGTTTAATGATTTTATTTTTCGTCTGAAATTCCGAAGCCGATTGTGAAATGTAGGTTTTCGCATTGCGCGCGTTTTCAACAGCATAACTGAGCACACCTGACAAGTCGCCTTTTGACATATTGGCAATAATAGAATCTATATTAATGTTTGTGGTCGCGGGCACTTCCTTCTTCTCGTACCACAAACTGTCCCTATTACTGAACTCCAATTTTTTGAAATAATTTCCTCTGGTAAGAGTTGTCAAATAGTTGTCGGCTGCTTTCGCATAATTATCATTCAACGAGTCGGTTGTATATTGAAGTTGGCTTAAATTCAACATAGCGTATCCCGTTTTGTAAAGCGACTCGTCCGACCTTTCGAAATCCATTCCCGAGAGGTCAATCATGAATCGTTCCTCCTTGAAACTGGTAGTGCGCTGGGGATACGACTTGTCCTCCCAACGTCGGCGTTTTTCAACCTCCTCAACATAATTGGTACCGCTGTAGAGCGTGATGACCATATACCGCTTGTCATTTGTAATAACCATTGTCCCGGAATCGGCCAATGTGACGTCGCGGTTGCCATTGTCCTCGGTGTGATTATAAATCATTATATCATAAAGCATTGGCCCTTTGCGGCTCTTGCGTCCCACTTTAATACTGTATTGTTCAATTGCATCGCTGAACACACCTTCCGGGATCGACACTTCGGGCTTCTGGTGCTTGATGTCATGGAGCAGCGTCTGCATTTTCAAGTTGCTGTATGGCAAAATATTGTTAGAGAACAAAAAAGCACAGATGCTGACACCTATCACATAGAAAATCAACGGGCGCATGATTTTCACAAGCGATATGCCTGCCGATTTAATGGCCATCAGTTCGTAGTGCTCGGCTAAATTGCCGAAAGTCATAATTGAACTCAAAAGCACCGCCAGCGGCAAGGCCATGGGCACCAAACTACTGCTTGCGTATAGTAGAAGTTCGGCTATCACGCCTGCTCCGAGTCCTTTGCCCACAATCTCATCGAGATACCTCCACAAGAACTGCATGAGCAGAATGAACATGGCAATGAAAAAAGTCAGGACGAACGGCCCGATGTACGACTTAAGTATGAATTTATCTAACTTCTTCACATTCTGAAATTTGGCGGTCAACAATTATAACAACCCACAAATTGCAATAATACTGATTTTCGCGTAATTGCCGAAACTTACACCGACTTTTGTGATTCTTGAATCAAAAGCCCTTTCTTGTCGAAAAATAGTTTCCAACCTTTTTCAACAATGTTTTTGTTTTTATTCTTTAATTTATAAATTGCACAAACCAAAAAAAAGGCAATGGCTAAAGAACAATTTGAATTGGAATATCATTTCAACACGTCGGCAAAGGTGCTTTTCCCGCGTCTAAGCACTGCTGTTGGCTTAAACGAATGGTTTGCTGATGATGTGAATGAAAAAGACAACATCTTTACTTTCAGATGGGACAAAGAAGAACGAAGCGCCAAACTCATATCAGTAAAAGAATGCAAAAACGTCAGATTTCATTGGCTTGATGATGAAGATGAAGAAACGTTCTTTGAGTTCAAACTGACAACAACTGAACTAACCGACGATCTTGCTCTCGAAATCACCGATTTTGCTGATGCTGACGAAATTACTGAAATGACAGAACTTTGGGACGCTCAAATTATCGACCTTAAACGAGTGCTTGGCGCCTAATATTCAGTTTCAAACTGACAGTTTGGCAATGACTTATTTGTCCACAACAATAGAGATTTTACCTATATATTAATAGGTATGCCACTCATGCCATTCTTTTTTTTATGAATATCGATGGCTAATCTTCATATAATTTCTATGTTTGTACATTTGAATGATGAGTTCAATCACAAATATTTATTTATGAAACATTATTTTAAATGCTTATTCCTTATGTCAATCGCAATAACAACTATGTCATGCAGTAACTCAGACCTGAGTTCAGGCATAAGGACAGAAAACCTTGATACGACCGTAAAACCGGGCGACGATTTCTACGAATTCGCAGTTGGCAGTTGGCTGAAAACCAATCCGCTTCCACCAGAATACGCTCGTTATGGCGCGTTCGAGATAATCGACGAAAGCAACCGCAAGCGTCTCAACGACCTAATTGTGGAACTTTCATCAAAGCAAAACGAACAAGGCTCAATCGAATATAAAATTGCCACCATCTACAACCAAACGATGGACAGCGTGAAACTCAACAATGACGGCATGAAACCGCTAGAAGCCGACTTAAGCGTCATCAAGGCTGTAAGCAAACGTGAGGATTTATTCCCGACGATGGTCAGTTTGATGAAAAAAGGAATCGGCGGTTATTTTGGCTTCGGATTTGGTCCCGATGCCAAAGACAGCAAGAACAATATTATAACCTTTTGTCAGGGTGGCCTTACTCTTGGATCGAAAGAATACTACACTGAAACCGACGACAATACACTATCCATCATGACAGCATTACGTGCACATATGGCAAAAATGTTCGTCATGATCGGTTACAGCGAATCTGATGCCAACCGCAAAGTTGAAGATGTTCTCTGCATCGAAACCCGCCTGGCCAAAGCATCGCGCAACAACGTTGAACTCCGCGATCCAGAATCCAACTATAACAAACTGACTTACGCTGAATTGAAAAACAAATGCAAGCATATCGATTTCGACATATTCTGCAAAACAATAAACCTCAACGATCTCCAGGAACTTGTTGTCGAGCAACCTGACTTTTTTGACGAGGTAGACAAAGTTATTGCCGAGGAAAGCATCGATGCACAAAAATCATACTTGGAATGGCACTATATCGATGAAGCTGCAACCTTCCTCTCTGATGAGTTCCGGCTTCAGAATTTCAGTTTTTACGGCAAGGTTATCAGCGGCAGCCAGCAAGACCAGCCAAGATGGAAACGGGCTGTAAGCCTCTGCAGCGAAACAATGGGTGAAGCCGTTGGACAATTATATGTTGAGAAATTTTTCCCTGCCTCGCACAAAGAACGCATGATCATACTGGTCAAAAACCTGCAAGAAGCCTTACGTGAACGAATTCTTGCACAAAACTGGATGAGCGATTCCACAAAAAAAGTTGCGATCGACAAATTAAACGACTTCCATGTAAAAATCGGCTATCCCGACAAATGGCGCGACTATTCGGGTTTAAATATCACAACTGATAAATCATTGTGGGAGAATTTGATGGCCGTCAACAGCGACAATGTTGAATATGTCGTCAACAAGAAATACAAGAAACCAGTTGACCCAAGCGAGTGGTTTATGACACCACAAACCGCAAACGCATACTACAACCCCACTACTAACGAGATTTGCTTCCCCGCTGGAATTATGCAATATCCGTTCTTCGACATGCAGGCTGACGATGCCTTCAACTACGGTGCCATCGGCGTTGTCATCGGTCACGAGATGACTCACGGGTTCGACGATGAGGGCCGCCAATATGACAAGGAAGGCAACTTACACGAATGGTGGGAAAAAGAAGATTCTGAGAAATTCAACCAACGAGTTAAACCTCTTGCCGCCTTCTTCAGCAATATCAATGTGCTTGATGACCTGAAAGGCAATGGCGAACTCACACTTGGCGAGAATCTTGCTGACCATGGTGGCCTGCAAGTGGCTTTCCAGGCATTTAAAAATGCCACCAAAGACGCCCCGCTGAAAAACAAAGACGGATATACTCCCGAGCAACGGTTCTTCATTGCATACGCAACAGTATGGGCCAACAATATTCGTGACGAGGAAATCAGGAAACGCACCAAAAGCGACCCGCACGCGCTTGGAAGATGGCGTGTGAATGGCACTTTGCCGCACATCAATGCCTGGTATGAGGCATTCAACGTGAAGGACGGCGACAAAATGTTCTTGCCTTCAGACGAACGGGTAGATATCTGGTAATAAAAGACAGTCAACTATAAATGGTTTGATTGTTCAGTTCTTGACTTTCAAACCATTTTTTGTTTTCGACTTGTTCAATTTTATATCTTTGCAACGCAAAACGAAAACAGACATGAATGTGAGATTATTAGTTGCCATTATCACAGCCGTTTTTGCTATCGGCACCGCATCTGCTCAAAACAATGACATCTACCGTCAACTCGATGAGCAGCATCCTGATTATGGCAAAATCACAATCAAGCAGGATGCAAAACTATATCTGATGGTCGATGCCTTTGCCGATGCCAACAAACGCGACGGCATAAAGGGTTATCGAATTCAAATTTATTCAGGTTCAGGACAAAACGCCCGCTCCACAATGCAGACCATCAGCCAGCAGTTTTTGAAAAATTTCCCTGATTTCGACCCGGCGCAAGTCTATCCGGAATACAAAACTCCATATTTCAAATTATGTGTGGGCGATTTCCGCAGCCGCGGTGAGGCAAACGCATTTTACCACAAAATTCGCGAACTCTACCCCGACTCATACATCGTGAATTCCAAGATTAAATTTCCGAAACTCACTCCGGATGATGTGATGGAGTAACGAGCCACAACTACAGTCTGTCCGTGTTTTCTGCCAAAGGGTTAAAAGTCAAACAAATCCATTAGGCACAACCGAACTGAAATAAAATTTGTTTTTTAAAAAAGACCATCTATCTTTGCAGTCGCAAATCGGATAACGATTTTGCCTATACATCGCGGGGTAGAGCAGTTGGTAGCTCGTTGGGCTCATAACCCAGAGGTCGCTCGTTCGAGTCGGGCCCCCGCTACTAAAAACGGAACAAACTACAAGTTTGATTCCGTTTTTTATTTTAAAAAGAGCCAAATAATGTTCTTCATACACTATTATCGTTATCTTTTAAAAGCTACATCAATTTTTTTCAAATAAATGATTCGACTAAACAAATAAAATATACTTTTGCGGTCGATTTGAAATGAATAATAATTCGTGTGATATGAATAATAATACCAAAATCAATTTCGTTTCGGCAGCCGAGGCTGTCAAGGTCATCAAATCGGGCGACCATGTTCATTTGAGCGCTATCGGCAATGCGCCGCAGGTACTGATTAAGGCCATGTGCGACCGCGGACGAGCCGGCGAGTTGAAAGATGTTCATATTCACCATTTTCACACCGAAGGCGAAGCCCCCTACTCTGCTCCAGAGTTTGAGGGCGTGTTTCAGCACGACGGATTCTTTGTTGGCGCCAACACCCGCAAGAACGTGCAGGCTGGCTATGCCGACTACATTCCTGTATTCCTTGGCGAAGCCGCACGGCTCTACCGCGAAGGCTATCTGCCCTGCAACGTGGCAATGATTCAGGTCTGCCCGCCCGATGAGCACGGATATGTATCGCTCGGCGCATCAGTCGATGCGTGCCTGGCTGCCATGGAAGTGGCCGAATACGTGATTGCAGTTGTCAATAAAAACGCACCACGCGCCTTCGGTCAGGCAATGATTCACATGAGCCGCATAAATATTTTTGTTCAGGACGACTCGCCGCTCATCGAGAAATTCTACGAAGAGCCGAGCGAGACCGACCTTGCCATTGGCCGCCACTGCGCCGAGCTGATTGACGACGGCGCCTGCCTGCAGCTGGGCATCGGCTCGCTGCCGAACGCCACGTTGGCCTGTCTGGGCAACCACAAGGACCTTGGCATCCACACCGAGATGTTTGCCGACGGTGTGCTACGGCTGGTTGAGAAGGGCGTCATCACAGGCGCCAACAAGGCT
>JAEEPS010000037.1 GCA_016284875.1 Salinivirgaceae bacterium
TTTGCCGACATTCTCACACCGTTCCTAATAAAACGTGCGAAGGCAGGGTGATGTTGGAAGGCCGATGTCGCTGATTGAAAGGATTTTCGCTGATTTTTTACATTGTTAATTTATATTCATAACATCTCGACGGCAAGTTGGCGGAAATTGGCGGCGGCTGATTAAATTGTGCGCTCAAAAAAATCGCTACACAATGAAACAATATCTCGATATGCTGTCGCACATTATTGCGACGGGCGACAAGAAAAGCGACCGCACTGGAACGGGCACCATCAGCACCTTCGGCTACCAGATGCGCTTCGACCTGAACGCGGGTTTTCCCTGCCTGACAACAAAAAAACTGCATCTGAAATCAATAATTCACGAGCTGCTGTGGTTTTTGGCGGGCGACACCAACGTTAAATACCTGCAGGACAACGGCGTACGAATCTGGAACGAGTGGGCCGACGAGAACGGCGACCTTGGCCACGTCTATGGCTATCAGTGGCGCTCGTGGCCCGCACCCGACGGCTCGCATATCGACCAAATCAGCAAACTCATCCACGACATAAAGACCAACCCCGACTCGCGCCGCTTGATTGTGAGCGCCTGGAACGTCGCCGACATCGACCATATGGCTCTGCCGCCCTGCCACGCGCTGTTTCAGTTCTACGTGCGCGACGGCCGCCTGTCGTGCCAACTCTACCAGCGCAGCGCCGACGCCTTTTTGGGCGTGCCGTTCAACATTGCGTCGTACTCGCTTCTGACAATGATGGTTGCGCAAGTCTGCCACCTGCAGTTGGGCGAGTTCATCCACACCTTCGGCGACCTACACATATATAACAACCACCTTGAGCAGGTTCAACTGCAACTCACACGCGAGCCGCGGCCGCTGCCCACAATGTGGATTAACCCCGAAGTTGACGACATTTTCAAATTCAAGTTCGAAGATTTCCGACTCGACAACTACAACCCGCATCCGCACATCAAGGGCGAAGTGTCGGTGTGATAAAGGACTGAATAACTGAAGGATTGAAGGATTGAAGGGATGAAGGATTGATTAATTAATAGTAATACAAATCCAACTATTGTCCGTCGTCCGTTGTCTGCTGTCTGACGTCTGTTGTCCTATTTTTTCCAACGAATTTGCGTACGTCGTCGGCCATCTGCCGCTGCCACACGGCATTATTATAATTGTATGAAACAGATGGCTGCGTTTTCGATTTTTTGAGCATCCGCACGTAAGACGCCAAACCCGAGCCCGAACCCACAAGATTCAGCGTTATCTGCGGTTCGTACATTCCCGCATATTCCAAGCGGCGAGTGTAACTTGCGAGTTGCCGCATCGGCCCCAATTCTGCATCAAGAATCGGATGCGGCACGCTGATTGCCAACTTGACAGCGTTATCTATATTATTGATAGCCAAACTGATATTCTCATCGGGCGGCATATTGGCCACTTCGTATTTCAATTGCGCGTAGGTGATGAACGGCAGCACCACAACTTCGCCTAAAAGAATTGTGTCGGCCGACATCAGTATTCCAACCACGCGGCTGCGACCGATGAGCGAATCGGGAACGGCAAACGTAACTCGCTGATAGCCAACACACGAAAAGTTTATCGTATCGCCCGAATGACAGGGCAACTCAAAATATCCGTTCTCGTTCGACGCCGTGCCATATCCGTGCCTGACATAGACGCTGACATACGGAATCGGCTGCAAATCAGCGGCATCGAGAATGCTTCCGCGGATGATTGTGGCGGCAGGTTGCGGCAAAATCTGACCTTCGGCAACGACCGCCCAAAGCAAAACAGCGGCCGCAAACGCAACTATTTTTGTAATTTTCGTCATAATTTTGCCAATCAACTCACAAATAAATGTGTTTTTGCTATTTTTAAACGCTTTTTCAAGGCAGTTTAACTTTTATTTAACGTTTACGGATTATGCGAGCATATTATAAAAGTCTGTTGTCAGCCGCAGTAATCGGCACAATATTAGCAAGTTGCAGTCAGAAAACAATCGAAATTGAATCGAACGTGACGCCCCTGTCCGACTACGGCAGCAACGACGGCTCAATAGCGATAACCATCAGCGGCGGCAAAGAGCCGTACGCCATCCGTTGGTCGAACAATCAGGCCGTGGCCGAAATCAGCAACTTGGCGGCAGGCACCTACATTGTCACCGTCACCGACGCCAAAGGCCGCGTAGGCGCTGATACTATTGAAGTTACGGGTCCCGACTGCCCGCTCTGCATCGACAACGAAGGCAACAGTTACCGCACCGCCATTGTTGGTGAGCACGTTTGGATGACCGAAAATCTGAAGGCGAAAACCAACGCCAACGGCGACGAAGTGAAATATTTTGAGAACCCCGACGCACCCGAAAATGGACTGCTCTACACGTGGAACGCCGCGATGAACGGCAGCACCGATGAAGGCGCACAGGGCCTTTGCCCCGACGGTTGGCACATCCCAACCCACGCTGAACTGACCAACCTTTCGGTGGCTCTCTGTAACGATTCGGTGGTTGAAAATCTGATTAATCCATTCGACCTTGTGTACGCAGGATTCTACAACGGCGAGTTCCAAAATTCAGGCAGTTCGGCTTCGCTGTGGTCATCGTCGAAATCGCACGACAACATTTGGAAACTCTACTACCACAAGAACCTGAAAAAGCCGTTCATCTACTACGAGAAACCGCAGAACGCCATTTCGTTAAGGTGCGTGAAGGATTAAGGCACTAGTTTACAGGCACTAGGCACTAATTTTGGTGTCGGGTTATTAGTCCCGATAGCAATCAGGATTAGGTGTTGGAAGTTGAGATTTCCTATTTCTCATAAATATCGAGCAAGCGGATGACTGTGCCCACGCGGCACGACGATTTTTGGTCATCGTCTTCAACATATGCGAAACGGACTCTCAAACTGTCGGTCAAATCGATAGCAAACTCGTTGACATTCAACGGTTCGAACAGTTGATTGTCGGAATCAATCACCCAACCGCAGCCATCGAAAGCCGTGTAATCGACAAGCATTCCATCGACATAGCGGGCCACTTCGCCATCTTCAGAGCAACCAAAAGCAGCGGCCGAAAGTGCCAGTGTCAAAACCGATATCTTTAAGAATCCCATATAATTGTCAATTTGACATACAATTTTAGGAAACTTGCTCTGTTTTAGCAAGATTATTTTTCAAGAGTGCGGGTTTTACTGACAAAAATCACAAAAAAAGCCGCTCCGACAATCGCGAAGCGGCATTTACAATAGGTTATCTGTCTAACAATCAATATTCAACCAGTACATTTCCGTTCATTTCGGCAGGAATGTCGAGCCCCATAAGCGTCAAGACGGTTGGTGCAACGTCGGCCAGGCGACCGTTGTTTACCTTCTTCACATCGTCAGCAACCACAATCACAGGAACAGGGTTCAGTGAGTGAGCGGTGTTTGGCGTGCCGTCGGGGTTGATGGCGTTGTCGGCGTTGCCGTGGTCGGCTATGATAACGGTGTTGTAGCCGTTCTTCTGTGCGGCAGCCACAACCTCGCCAACACATTCGTCAACGGCGCGGACAGCCTTGCAGATGGCATCGTAAACGCCAGTGTGGCCAACCATATCGCCATTGGCAAAGTTCACAACAATAAAGTCGAACTTGTTGGTGTTGATGCTTGCTATCAGTTTGTCTTTCACCTCGTAAGCGCTCATTTCGGGTTGCAGGTCGTAGGTCGCAACCTTCGGCGAAGCCACCAGGGTGCGCTCCTCGCCTTCGTACGGTGCTTCGCGGCCGCCGTTGAAGAAGAAGGTCACGTGAGCGTATTTCTCGGTCTCGGCAGTGTGCAACTGCTTCAGGCCCTTGCTGCTCAAATATTCGCCTAAAGTGTTGGTAACGTTCTCTTTCGGGAAAAGAATGTGCACGCCAGTGAAAGTTGCGTCGTACGGCGTCATACAGTAGTACTGCAGATTAGGAATTGTAGTCATTCCTTCTTCAGGCATATCCTTCTGTGTCAGCACAATAGTGAGTTCCTTGGCGCGGTCGTTACGGTAGTTGAAGAAGATTACCACGTCGCCGTCTTTGATGCGGCCATCAACATTGGCGTTGATGAGCGGCTCCATAAACTCGTCGGTATTCTTGTGCTCCTCCGAATCGGTGTCATAGCAACTTTGCACGCCTTCAACCATATCGTCAACCTTGCGGCCGATGCCGTTAACCAATTGGTCATAAGCCACTTTGATGCGGTTCCAACGTTTGTCGCGGTCCATAGCGTAGAAGCGGCCGATGATGCTTGCAATATGTCCGATGTTGGCGTCGCAGTGTTTCTGCAGGTCGGCAATAAAGCCCTTGCCACTCTTGGGGTCGGTGTCGCGGCCGTCCATAAAGCAGTGAACAAAAGTATTGCTGATGCCGTACTCTTTTGCAATCTCGATGAGTTTGAACAAGTGGTCGAGCGATGAGTGTACGCCGCCGTTCGAAGTCAGGCCCATCAAGTGGATGCTCTTGCCGTTCTTTTTGGCGTACTCGTAGGCCGAAACAATCTCCGGATTTTTCAGGATGCTGTTGTCGGCGCAGGCGCGATTGATTTTTACAAGGTCCTGATACACAATGCGTCCGGCACCAATGTTAAGGTGACCGACCTCTGAGTTGCCCATCTGTCCGTTAGGCAGACCAACATCCTCGCCGCTTGTAAGCAACTGTGCGTTAGGGTATTCCTTTGCCAGACGCTCCATATTGGGCGCACCGGCAGTGTAAATTGCGTCACTTTTTGTCTTGTTGCCAATTCCCCATCCATCGAGAATCATCAACAGCGTTTTTCCTTTTGCCATTTTATATTTCTTTTTAATTTAACATTCTGACATTAAACGAATTGCGCACTAATCACAATCCGCAAAATCCGAGTGCAAAATTATTAAAAAAAGGCTATAGCAAAACACAAAATATGTATCTGCCGAAAAGGATAGTAATGTCGAGAAACTCCTCGTTTTATTTCAGCAATTGCGCTGTATGATTTTTAGTATCAACTTTTGCTATTGCATCAACAATCACACCTTGCTCATCAATCACATACGTTGTACGGATAGTCCCAACGGTTGTCTTGCCGTAGATCTTTTTCTCGCCCCAAGCCTCGTAATCCTTAAGTATCACACAGTTGGTGTCGGAAATCAAGTGAAACGGCAGGTTGTATTTTGCGATAAACTTTTGGTGCGATGCCACAAAATCCTTACTCACCCCCAACACTTCATAACCCAACGACAAAAAACGCTGATAATTGTCGCGCAAATCACATGCTTCGGCAGTACAACCTGGTGTGCTATCTTTCGGGTAAAAGTATAGAACCAACTTTTTACCCGAATAATCACTCAACTTGATTAGGTTTCCATTTTCATCAACGCCTTCAAAATATGGCGCTTTTGTTCCAACTTGTAGCATTATAATTATCCTTTCTCTGTTACTTTCCAAATATAACACATTGGCTGCAGAACTAAATAAAAAAGCCACCTTCACAGGTGGCTTTTTTTATAAATCAATTGTCTTATTACTTTTTAAACGTTACTATATATTTTGCACCATCGGTGTATGTGTCATCGTTTTGTACACCAAATACAACTGCAACTCCGTCCTTAACATCTTTAACAACTTGTGCGAACAAAACATTGTTTTCAATGGTGATTCTGATAGCGACTTCATCAGCGTTTTTAGCGATGCTACCATCAGCAGCGAAATCCAAACCATTTCCTTGTACCAAGACTGGAGAGCCTCCGACAATCTTCAACAAAGATAAATTATCAATATGATCGAATACGCTTTCTGTTTCAATTGTTGCACCTTGAGTTGCATTTGCAGTTTTGATTTCTACCGCTTTCTCTTTGCTCAAGTCAATATCAACTTTCTTCTCAACATCACCTGACATCACCATATCAGAGTTAATGTGGACGTTACCATTCTCAACTGCGAACAAGTCAACGTCACCATCTGATACCGAGAACGAAGAGCCTTTGAATTTTGTGCTTGAATTGTTCATTGAAAGCAGAGTGTCAACATTCTCGCCTTTTCCTTTAATAAGGAACTCGTCAGAAATGAACTGAGTAGAAGTATCAGTGATTGATAAATAATTAATTACGGTATCTTCTTTGGCAGCCCTACGACCACTAACTGCGAAACCAGTATTCATAGCCTTAGTTTGGTCATCGATAAACACTTGTGTACCATCGCCATTAACCTTAAGCAGCAATGCCGGTTCATCATCTTTGCCTGCTCTACGACCTGCAACTGCAAAGCCTGTATTCATTGCTTTCGAAGGATCATCGTCAACAAATACCATCGTACCATCGGTAGTATTGATTGTGAAGAAATCTTCTGGCTCGTCTTTAGCAGCCCTGCGACCGCTTACAGCAAAACCTGTACTAACTGGCTTAGAAGAATTGGGTTCATCAATGAAGACTTGTGTTCCTTCGCCGCTGACAGTAAACAAGTTGGCATCAGAACCATCTTTAGCAGCTCTGCGGCCTGCAACTGCAAAACCAGTATTCATTGCTTTAGGATCTTCCTCATCAACATACACTTTCGTACCCTCTGCGTCGATTGTGAAGTAGTCATTAGTAACACCATCTTTAGCTGCACGACGCCCACTTACTGCAAAACCTGTACTAACCGGTTTTGAACTATCGTCATCAATATAAACTTGAGTACCATTGGTAGTATTAATGGTGAGATAATTATCAACCGCACCATCTTTTGCTGCACGACGGCCGCTTACTGCAAAGCCTGTACTAACCGGCTTTGAAGAACTTGCGTCATCAATATAAACTTGAGTACCTTCGCTATTGACGGTGAACAAATCTGAAGATCCGTCTTTGGCAGCCCTACGACCGCTTACTGCAAAACCTGTACTAACTGGCTTTCCTGATGCATCTTCATCAACGTAAACCTGTGTACCCTTGCCATTAACCACGAAGTAATCATTGGTCTCGCCATCTTTAGCTGCCCTCCGGCCACTAACAGCAAAACCAGTGTTCATGGCTTTAGAAGGATCTGTGTCGTCAACAAATACCTTTACACCATCATTATATACTGCAAAAACAAGTTCGCCTTTATCGTCTTTTACAGAAAAAATTGGGTCTTTTCCTCCAGCATTGTTGTTGGTAAGTGAACCAGCTTCTTTTGCGAAGAAAGCGTAAGGAACAGGCTGAAGTTGGATTTCACCGATTTCTTTGAAATCATTTCCACCATTGACATCAATCTCCACCTTCATCATAACTTTCATGGTGTTCCATGGCACTTTGTTAAAATCACCACTCACCTTTGTACCACTACCTACCATTACTGAAATATTTCCGTATTGATTGGTTTTCACTTTCCGTGTTTCCACATATGCTACAGAGACAGAGTCACCAAGACTAAACTTCGCGTTTACTTCTTTGTCCTTAACTAATTCTCCATTAGAATCTCTAATCACTGCCTGATAGGCAAAAGAACCTTGTGCCAACACCGATGTTGTTGTTGCCACTACTACTGCAAACAAAGCAGCAATTTTCAAAAATGTCTTCTTCATAGTCAATTAGTATTTCATTATTTTTTTATTCACTACAGCACCGTCTTCCGATACTACCCTAACAAAATAAGCGCCCTGCGGCAGTCCGCTCATGTCAAACGAAAGTCTGTTATCATCTCCGAATTCGCTCTCTTTTATCAGTTGACCTGCCATATCGAAGCATTTTACAACACATCCTGCAGCCTCAATATTCGACAACTCAACATACATAACAGTGTTCACCGGGTTAGGATAAACTTTAACATCCACGGCCTCTAACTGATTAATACCAGGATTTACTTCCGCCGTGGCAACATATCCCTGTTGGAAACCATGAACCACAATCAAGCCATCTTTCACGACTGTTCCTGCAACAGGTTCACCGATGGTATAACTTACAGAGATATTATCTTTCTCGATAAAACCTCCGCCAGCGGAAACCACCTCGCTTTGCTTAACTTGTGCTAATGCGGGTACTGATACCATCAATATTGCCGCAATGAATAGTTTTCTTTTCATAGATTCTATTATTTTTCGAATTACAAAGTTAGAAAAATATATTTACAATCGACCTATTGTTAACAAAAAGTTTAAATAAAAGTGCGTTTTTTTCTTGAACGTTTTTAGTGACGCCCGGAAGGCTTATCACTGCTCATCGTTTTGAAAAACAATGGCTCTGCCGAATATGAAATAAATCTTTAAAGTACTTCTTTAACGCAAAAAAAATCCCCGCCTGCCCAAAAGCCGCGGGGATTTATCTATATCGGCTTCGGAAGAATTATCCGCCGAAGTTATCGAAGTGAATCATTTCGTCTTCAACGCCCAGACTGTAGAGCAGGTCGAGAACGGTTTTGGCCATCATCGGCGGACCGCACAGGTAGTACTCAATGTCTTCAGGCTCTTCGTGCGCCTTCAGGTAGGTGTCGCCCATAACCGGTGCAATGAAGCCTGCGGTGTACTTGATTCCAAGTCCGTCGGCTTTCGGGTCGGGACGGTCGAGCGCCAGGTGGAAGTGGAAGTTGGGGTACTCCTTCTCCAGTTCCAGGAAGTCGTTCAGGAAGAACACCTCGTCGATGGCGCGGGCACCGTAGAAGTAGTGCATTTCGCGGTCGCGGGTGTGCAGAGTCTTAAGCATATGCATAATCTGCGCACGCAGCGGGGCCATACCGGCGCCACCGCCAACCCAAATCATTTCGCGCTTGCTGTCGAAAATCGGGTGGAAATCGCCGTAAGGGCCGCTCATAATCACCTTGTCGCCCGGTTTCAGGCTGAAGATGTAGGTTGAAGCGATACCGCAAGGCACGTCCATAAAGCCCGGACCTTGGTCTTTCGGCTTGAACGGCGGTGTGGCGATACGCACTGTCAGCGTGATGATGTCGCCCTCGTCGGGATAGTTGGCCATTGAGTAGGCGCGGATTGTCGGGGTGTCGTTCTTTTGATGAAGGCCGAACAGACCGAATTTCTCCCAAGTCGGAACATAAAGGTCGCCAATCAGGCTGCGGTCGAAGTCGGCATAGTTCAGGTCGTACTCCGGAATGCGAATTTGCGCGTACGAGCCCGGAATAAAGTCCATATGCTCGCCGGCCGGAAGTTTCACCTTGAACTCCTTGATGAACGAAGCCACGTTGCGGTTGCTGATAACCTCGCACTCCCATTCTTTGACGCCAAGCACCGACTCCGGCACCTTGATGGTCATATTGCTCTTAACTTTGGCTTGGCAGCCCAGACGCCAGTGGTCTTTAATCTGCTTGCGGGTGAAGTGGCCCTTTTCAGAGTCGAGAATCTCGCCGCCGCCTTCCAGAATTTGGCATTTGCACTGTCCGCACGAGCCCTTGCCACCGCAAGCCGACGGCAGGTAGATGCCCTCGTTGGCCAGTGTCGACAGAAGGCTTGAGCCCGATTCAACCTCAACTTCCTTGTCGCCATTGATGGTGATTTTCACCTTGCCCGAAACGACAAGGTAGCGTTTAGCCACCAGCAGGATGGTCACAAGCAAAAGGATGATGACAAGAAACACACAGATGCTTGCCAATATTAATTTCATATCCATTGTCTTATCCTTTTAATTACATTTTTAAGCCAGAGAAACACATAAACGACATAGCCATCAAACCCACAGTGATGAAGGTGATGCCAAGTCCGCGCAAGGGTGCGGGAACGTTGGAATATGCCATTTTTTCGCGAATGGCGGCCAGAGCCACAATGGCCAGAAGCCAGCCAATGCCCGAGCCCAGAGCGTAAACCACGGCGCTGCCAACCGAACCAATGTATTTCGGGTCGCTTGGTGCAAGGCCAATGCGCTGCTGCATAAAGAGCGACGCACCCATAATGGCGCAGTTCACGGCAATCAGCGGAAGGAAGATACCCAGCGAAGCGTACAGCGACGGGCTGAAGCGCTCAACCACCATCTCAACCAACTGAACAATGCCCGCAATCACACCAATAAAGAGTATGAAACTCAGGAAACTCAGGTCCACGCCCTCAACAAGGCAGTTCGGACCCAGAACCTTGGTCTGAAGCAGGTAGTTGACCGGAAGTGTGACCACCAAAACAAAAGTCACAGCAATGCCTAATCCCAGGGCTGTCTTAACAGTCTTTGAGACAGCAAGGTATGAGCACATACCAAGGAAGAAGGCGAATATCATATTGTCCACAAAAATCGAGCGGACAAACAAACTAATCAAACTGTTATCCATCTTTCTTTAGTTTTAATGGTTCTACTTCTGTTGCAAATCCTTGTTGTGCGCGCGCTGCCACCAGATTATGCAGGCCACAATGATAAGCGCCATTGGCGGCATCAGCATCAGGCCGTTGTTCACATATCCGGCGTTGGCCACGAAATCGTGATTCAGTACATTAATGCCAGGCTGCGTGTCCGTGGCAAAGAGTGTACCTGAGCCAAATAACTCGCGGAAGAACGCAACAATAATCAGTATCTTGGCGTAGCCCAGACCGTTGCCGACACCGTCAAGGAACGACGGCCACGGGTCGTTCTGCATTGCAAAAGCCTCCAGGCGGCCCATCAGAATACAGTTGGTAATGATAAGGCCAACATATACAGAGAGTTGCACGCTAATGTCGTAGGCGAACGCCTTGAGCACACCACTAACTATGGTCACTAATGCGGCTACCACAACCAACTGCACGATAATACGGATACGCAGCGGAATGGTCTTACGCAGACACGAAATGACCACGTTTGAAAGGGCGGTAATGATTGTAACCGATATGCCCATCACGATTGCCGGCACAAGTTTGGCCGTTACAGCCAAAGCCGAGCAGATACCAAGCACCTGCACCGTTACGGGGTTGTTCAGCCCCAGCGGCGTCAGCAGCGCTTCTTTATTCTTTTTCGAACTCATATCTCAATCCTCCTACCTTTTTAAAAATTTAGTGTAATTGCCAAGGCAGTTTTTTAGCATCGCATCGACACCTGTTGAAGTAATGGTGCCGCCCGAAATGCCGTCAACCTCGTATTTAGCATCTTTAACCTTGCCGTTCTTGACAACGCTGATTTTCACCGAAGTGCTGTCGCCAACCAGTTTGCCTTCAAACTGTTTTTGGAATTTAGGCGTATCGATTTTTGCGCCAAGGCCCGGGGTCTCGCTTGCGTGTGAGAAGTAGGTGCCGAAGACGGTGTTCTTGTCGTCGTTCAGAGCCACATAGCCCCAAATGGCGCCCCACAGACCGGCTCCGTAAACCGGAATCACATATTTGGTCTGTCCGTTAAGGTTGCAGACAAACACGTGAAGACGACCTTCCTCGATAACTTTATCATCCTTGTCCTTTTTATCCTTGCTTTCAGCCTCATAGTTGGTAACAAACTCTCCTTTGTATTCAACGATAGTGTCACCTTTCAGAATCATATCTTTCACGTTTTCGGTGAAATATGCGTCAGGATTAACAGACTTCACATCAACATTGAGTGAGTAGAGAATCTGCTTTTTGGTGTCCAGTTTGACGTTGGCGTCTTGTCTCTCGCGAAGCGACGACGACACAAACGACAGCAGGAACGCCACAACAACCACCATCGCGGCGACATAAGCGAATGTGTAGCCGTTGCTTGTGGTAGGTAGTTTCTTTTCAGCCTTCAATTCGACAAAGGCTGAAGCCGGTGCGTTGCATTGCGGGCAAGTTTCCGGTGCTTTGTCACCCTCGTGGATATATCCGCAGGTGGTGCATTTGAATTTCTTGTTAGCCATTGTGAATTATGCTTTAATTGTTACTCTTTTTTTGCGGCGGTTAATGTTCGCCTGAATGAAGAAATGGTCGATAAGCGGTGCGAAGGTGTTCATCAGCAGGATTGCCAGCATCATACCCTCGGGGAAGCCCGGGTTGAGCACGCGGATTACGATTGCCATTGCGCCAATCAGGAATCCGTAAATGAACTTACCGCCCTCGGTGCGTGCCGAAGTGACAGGGTCGGTTGCCATAAACACGGCGCCGAAGCAGAATCCGCCGTAAACCAGGTGGTTGTACCAAGGCAGTTGCGCCATCGGGTTCTCGGCCGAGCCGCAGGTGTTGAACAGCCAGCCCATTGCAATGCCGCCCACAAAGACTGAAAGCATTGTCTTCCAACTTGCCACGCCAGTGTAGAGCAGAATGAAGGCGCCAATCAGTATGGCAACGGCGCTTGTCTCACCCACGCTGCCCGGAATCAGTCCGAAGAAGGCGTCGGCAAACGAAGTGTAGTTGCCTGCGTTGGCCATTGCCAGCGGTGTGGCGCCCGAGAAACCGTCAACTGCGGCCTCGGCGCTGTAGTTGTAGTACCAGGCTGTCTCGCCCGACATTTTGGTCGGATAGGCGAAGAACAGGAACACGCGGGCCAGAAGGGCCGGGTTCCACATATTCATACCAGTGCCGCCGTACACCTCTTTGCCGAAGATTACGGCGAAAGCGGTTGCCACGCCAACCATCCAGAGTGGAACATCGGCAGGCATTACAAGCGGAATGAGCATTCCCGAAACAAGGAAGCCCTCGTTAACCTCGTGGCCGCGCATCTGTGCCGAAGCAAACTCAATGGCCAGACCAACGACGTATGAAACAACAATTATCGGCAGAACGGCCAGGAAGCCTTTGAAGAAAATCTGCCAGAAAGTGACGTCGGCCAACTCGCCGGTCATACGGAAATGCTGATAACCAGTGTTGTACATTCCGAAGAACAGCGCCGGCATCAGAGCCAATACCACGACAATCATCGTTCGTTTCAAATCGACGGCGTCGCGGACGTGAACACCACATTTGTTGGTTTCATTCGGTGTGAAAAGGAACGTCTCGAAGGCGCCGAATGTCGAACGGAACTTCGCGAACTTTCCACCCTCCTGAAATTTGGGCTTCACGTTATCCAAAAAATTTCTTAAAGCGTTCAATGTTTTAGATTTTTGGTTTATAACTAATTATCATCCAACTTCTTTCATCATCAGATTCAAGCCGTTGCGCAATGTCTTTTGGATTGCGATTTTCGAAGTGCAGACGAACTCGCAGAGCGCCATATCCTCCTCAACAACCTCGTAAATGCCCAATTGCTCCATTTTGTCGATATCCTCGGCCATAATGGCTTTAATCAGGTGTTCGGGGTAAATGTCCATCGGGAATACCTTCTCCATCTCGTTGCTGACCACAAAGGCGCGAAGTTCGCCGTGAGTGTTGGCGTTGAGTTTGTACTCGTGCTTCTTGCCTGTGAGCCACGAGAAGAAGGTGCGCGACGCGCTGAACTTGTTGAAACCGGGTGCTGCCCAGCCCATAAACTCGTACTCGTCGCCTTCAGGAATGGCAGTGAGTTGGCTGTCGTAGTAGCCCAGATAGCCGTCGGGCTGAACCTGTGTGCCGGTGAGCACGTTGCCGCTGATAAGGCGGACGTGGCCGTCGGCAAGGTTGCCGTTGACCATTGTGGTGAGTTGCGCGCCGAGAATGGTCTTCACGTAAGCGCGTTTCTTCATTTCGGAACCGCAGAGCACAACCACGCGTGTGAAGTCGTGAACGCCGGTGGCAAACAGTTTGCCAATTGTCACAACCTCTTGCGGCTGAATGGTGAACACCTTCTCGCCGGCGTTAATCGGATTGGTGTGGTTGATTTGAACGCCCACGCAGCCTGCCGGGTGCGGACCTTCGAAGGCGGTCACCTTCTCGCATTTGGCACCGCTGAAGGCTTTTGAGCAGCCGTTGTTGTGGGTGCCGACATAAACCGGCGCAATCTTCGACAGAACGTCGAGACCTTTTTGGAAGAACTCCTCGTTGGTGCTGACAATGAAATCGTAGTCAGGCGCCAGCGGTGCGCTGTCGAAAGTTGACACGAAGATAGCCTTCGGTTCGGCCGTTGGGTTGGCCACAATGTTGTAGGGGCGCTGTTTGAAGTAAGTCCACGCGCCCGACTCGAGCAGTTTGTCGACAACCTGCTGACGGCTCATAGCCGCAGGGTCGCTCTTGCCGAAGTCGATTGGTGCTGCCTTGCTGTCGGCCTTGACAACAATCTCCGTAATAACCCGTCTGTCGCCACGGTTGACTGCGACCAACTCGCCGCCTACCGGTGACACGAACTTAACCTCGGGGTGCTGCTTGTCGAAAAAGAGCACGCTTCCCGCTTGCACCTTGTCGCCCACTTTGGCCACCATCTTCGGGGTCAAGCCCTTGAAGTCGGACGGCTTAATGGCAAACAATTCCGGCAACGGAATTTGGGCGAAAACCGTTTCGGCTTTGCCCTGCAAACGAATGTCGAGGCCTTTCTTGAGTTTTATAACATCAGACATTTGTTAAGTATTAATAAAATTTTGAATTAAAAATTGTTCGGTTCAATGCAATAAACACTTCTCCAAAAAACGGTGCAAAGAAAATCAAACTCGCTGTGATTTGCGAATTTATTGGGTACGATTTTTGCGGAATTTTTAACATTTTTTTGGAACGCAGATAACACTGATTGAATGGATTTAGGCGGATATTTTCCCGCACAGACGACACTGATAGCACAGATTCTTCGTTTAGTTGCACTTTTTTCTATCTTTGACTATCCTTTTTTGCAATTCTACAGCAAGAGTTTGACAATATGGTATCGAAAGAAGAAATACGGGAAATGCTTCATAGCACAGAGACCTACCGCGTTGAACGCACCACATCCACTGGCAATATGGACAAGTTCTGCGAGGCTATTTGCGCCTTTGCCAACGATTTGCCCGATTCGCGGCAGAAAGGATACCTGATTATCGGCGCCCACGACAATGGCACATTGTCAGGACTTAAAGTTGATGATGCGCTGATGAAAACCATATCAGCCATACGCTCCGACGGGAACATTTTACCATTGCCCGTGATGACTGTGGAACGTTTCGAGTTCCCCGAAGGCGATTTGCTGGTGGCCGAAGTATCGCCATCGCTGCTGCCGCCTGTGCGCTATCGCGGACGGGTGTTTGTGCGCGTCGGGCCAAGGCGTGACATTGCCAGTGAGGCCGAAGAACGTTTGTTGACAGAACGCCGCACGGCATATATGGCCACTTTCGATGCCACACCTTGTTTAGGTGCTACATTGGATGACTTGAATATGGATTATATCCGAAAAGAGTATCTTCCCTCGGTGATTGATGCCGATATTTTGGCCGACGACAAGCGAGATTTGAAGGAACAATTGGCTTCCATACGCCTTTACGACCGCACACACGACTGCCCTACATACGCGGCTATCATCTTATTCGGCAAGAATCCACGCTACTATTTGCCAGGTGCGTACGTTCAGTTTGTGCGCTTTGCAGGCAAAGCCATCGGCGGCGTGGTACTGAACGAGAAACGTTTTCAAGGTTCACTTTCTCAAATGCTGCCTGCGTTAGAGTCTTTTGTGAGCGATGCCATCATCACACAAAGGCCAGTTCCTGTCAGCCTGTTTCGCGAAAAGACAGTTATCAACTACCCCAACAACGCTTTGCGCGAATTGATGATGAACGCTTGTATGCATCGTGACTATCAATCGAATATGCCTGTTCGCCTTTATCAATTCGACGACCATATTGAAATAATGAACGCAGGCGGCTTGTATGGCGAGGCCCGTCCCGAGAATTTCCCAATGGTGAACGACTATCGCAATCCCATTGTTGCAGAAGCAATGAAGGAAATGAAGTATGTCAATATGTTCAATCAAGGTGTTCGGCGAGTTCAGGATATGCTTAAGGAAAATGGCAACAAAGAAGCCGTGTTCGATGTGTCAAAGATGACCGCATTTGCTGTTAATGTCTATTCCACCATCGATGATTCTTTAGATGTCCCTCAAGATGTCCCTCAAGATGTCCCTCAAGATGATAATATTGATATTCAAAAAAATACAGGTAGCGCTCAAGATGTCACTCAACGTAAAAAACTTGATATTTGGATAGAAGAACAGATAAGGAAAAACCCAAAAATCACTACAGATGAGTTGTCAAAATTGAGCGGTTTTACGTCGAAAACAATTAAAAGACATATTATAAAACTTGCTCATATCAAGTATGTTGGCAGCGGATATAGCGGCCATTGGGAAATAGTGGATGGTAGCATTAGAAATAAATAATGACATTATTCTGGCAATCGAAGAAAATGAAGACAAACGGAATTAGAGTCTATTGAGAACCTTTTAACAATGTCAGGACGTTACTGATGCACCAACAATATAAGAGAGAAACATAATATAAAAAGAATATGGATAAGGAAAAAGACCCTGAAAACATTCTTGAAAGGTTGAAAGGCGATTATAAAAATGGGTTAGTATCCGCATTAGTTGGAGCCGGCTTTTCAAAGAATGTTTCTAACCATTTTTTGAGTTGGGGAGAACTACTTTGTGATATGGTTGAGGAACTGTATGCTATTGATATAAAAAAAGAATACAACAACTATTTGCTCATAAGCACAAATGTGCCAGAAAACCATATGGGTGAAAAAGATTTTAAGGAAGAGTATATAAAAGATTTACTAAAAAAAGAGAACTATTTAGAGTTGGTTTCCAACTATATAAAACATAAAGGGTATCGAGAAAGTGTAGAAGTTTATATAGAAGAAAGAATACCATATGCTGATTTTAAGGAAGACAATATTATCCTCAAGTTAGGAAATACAGAAGAAGTAATAAATAAGAAGTATTTTTCTGCTCATAAAGCGCTCTTGGAGGCAGATAGATTACAAAACATATACACTACTAATTATGATAATTTATTAGAGTTTACTCTAAAACTATTACAGCCTGGTGTTCGAAATATGCCAAATATAGTTTATAGTGGTAAAGATTTATCTAATAAAATTAAAAATAGAAACATTATAAAGATTCACGGGAATTTGAGAACGAAACCCAATGACAAGAACAAGTTTGACGGCGACAATAAACTATGCTACATAATCGCAAAAGAAGATTATGAATCATATCGAGAAAAACACGAAGCGTTCACATCGTTGATGAGAATTTCAATGCTTCAAGGAAAGTTTATGCTATTGGGATTTTCAGGAACAGACCCGAACTACCAAGGATGGGTGACCTGGATGAGCGATGTGTTGGATGATGAAAAAGGCAATCCCAAGATTTATATTATTGATGTGAGTGGGGAAAAAATTGCCCCCGATTTACAATTATATTATGATAACCATTACACAAAAGTGGTCAATCTTATTGAAAAAGAACAGCTTTCGACTATTGGTTATGAAGATAAGGACATAACAAATATTTTTAAAGAATATAAGAATGATAATAATATTAAGAGAGATATATTAACCAAATTCTTAAAATATTTAAATACTGACATATCAGATAATACTGATTCCTATAATATGTGTGATGGAATTAGTGAAGAGAAACAAAATTATGACAACAGTTCTGCCAATTTCACACAATTACCAACACTTTGGGACACAAAAACAGATTCTTACGCCTATAGAACTTTATGGAGGGATATTCCACCAGAACTTAATGATGCAGATGCTGTTAGCAATATTTTAAATCAAATCAAGGAAGCAAAAAACAAGAATTTATTTCCCAAAATTGTTTACAACCAAGAATATATCATTACAGAAATAACGCGAAAAAAACGACTAAATAGCAATGATGCGTTTCTTCTTGCTCTTGCTATTGATGAATGTGGCTTAAATCCACATTACTATTCAAAGGTTATTCAAGATTATGAGGAATTAGACAAATTGCCATTATGGAATCTGCTGAAAATAAAAGAAGCCTCATTTAATGGAGATGATTCAATGCTTCATGATGATAGTGATGAATGTGTTTATGAGAATATCCAAAGGCTATTGTTTCATTTAGACTTTGAACAAGCAAACGAACAAATTGAGAGATGGACTCCAGGTAAAGGCTTTGTCATACAAAAAGCAATGAGGCTTGCGGCGATTAATGAATGCCGTAATGCTGCGATAAAGTATTTAGATGATTATATCCCCAAAGAAACAAACATAATTGCAAGATTGTATGCTATGCAAGTTGCCAATTATATTTCCGAACAATATCCAAAACCCTACAATATTGAAGAATTTTATAGATACGGAATAGACGGTATTGGTGACAATTTAAACTATATGATTCTGCAATTGAGGGGAAAGTTGAAAAGACCCAATGTCAGAGGCTGGATAGGTACAACAACAAGTTTATCGGGGAATTTTCCCGAATATGAAAAGAGCTTAAGAGTTTTGCGTTATATTTCAGATGTAGGATTGTATGCAAATTTTGGCCATACATATTTTGTTGATATTGAAGCTTGGTATCTTGTATTTAAAAATTTATATAACGAATTTCCATATCCTTGTTTCTTTTATTCTATCCAATATAATGATACTGGCGTATTGACTCGAATTGGACAGGATTTTGCATATTCCCCTATTCTGATAGATTTTAACAATGATATTTTGATTAAGTCTATTCGGGCTATAGGGAAAGAATCTACCCCAAATCTTTTTATTGTAGGGTTATTAAAAGTTATAGAGCCTATTTATATGGCAGTTGATGAAAAGGATTGGTTTCCTTTGTTTAAGGAAAACATATTCAACAAACTAATCAATGAGTTCAGTAAGGCTGATATTTCATATCCATTGGTGGAAAATGCCGGGAAGGCTTTGATGAGTTTGAAGAATCCGCAAAACATTAAATACATATTCTTGGAACTTTTAGCTCATTATAAGGAAAATCATAATCTATCTGATATTATTATTAGTAATTATTTACATATAGAATATCTTAATAATCACTTAACCCAAGACATTACAGATGTCATAAATGGTTTGGTTTTAGAGTATCCCGATATTGACACAACAGAATTGTTGTATGTTCTAAACAAAAAGGGCATATTGACACAAGAGACAAAAGATTTATTTGCCAAAACAATTAATAGTATTGATTTGGAAAAGTTACCGCAAGAACTCTCAAAGTTATTTTACTTATGCCATCTTACAAAAGACCATTCAGATGTTCAAAAAAAGGTCAAAAGTCTTTTACTTAAGCAAGACATTTGGTATTGTGGTGTTAAGGAAAATGGTAAAAGTTGGTCAACACCAAATTATTTACGGCTTAATGTGATTAAAAACGATATAGAATGGTCAAGTGAGGATTTCCGTCAAATACGTGAAAACCTGAATGACAATATTAGAAAGTTTGCTGCTATCAATGATAAATTATCTAACAGCCCATATGGAAGAAATATTCAAGCTCAATATTTGTCTGATGCGTTACGATTTATAGACGGACTTAATGAGGAAAGAAAGGATACTTTGGTGAATACCAAGAAAATTGTAGAGCAGTTGTTGCAAAGTAGAGTTTCATACAAAAATCTTGTTGAGGGTATTTTATCCGAACAATCTGCAGATGTTAATAGTGCTATGGAAGATGTTGTGTATGGAATAGATGCAAAAGGGCTGTCGGCATATCTGAATGAATTCAACTTCATTCTTGATAAAACTATTATTGGTGAAGGGACTACCATCAATAGCACTTTGTGGATTATTCGTCGCATTGTTGATAATCATTCATTAGAAATAATTGATTGTAAACTATGCTCTAAACTACATACATTATTATCTATTTATAAAGACAGATGGCCACAATTACAAGAATTTAACCCTGTTGGGTCATTCAATCATTTACGCTCTATAGCTGTTTTTATTCGGGACAATGGATATAAGGATTCTGATGCGGTTTCTTATTGGTTAAATGATTCTTTTGTGCAGAGGTTCATTAGAGAATAAGTAACGATTTTAATTTATACAAGTAAGGCTGTCATTTTGACAGCCTTACAATGTAGATTACCAATAATTTACAGTAATCACCAATTTACAAACACACGTTTTGCATTGTTACCTATACGAACAATGTAAACACCTGATTTATCTACATTTATTGTCGAGACGGTGTGCACATCGTCTTTACCTACAAGACGCCCCATTGCATCATAAACAAGGATTTCATCGGCGGCGTTCTCAACCACAATAGTGTGGCTCTGGGCGTAGATATTGATGCCGCTAGTGGCAGATTCTGCAACAGTTGCGCTTGGGTTACCCTCATTGCCGCCTCCTTGTTCGCCCAATGCAGGTATAACTTCTTGCGCGACTATAATCGCGCCGCAAACCGAACAATGTGAACCTTCTGTAAGACCTGTTTCGTTTGCAGTTGCTGCCACGGCAACATCTACAACCGCGGTATGCTCTATCATTTGTGTTACTGTTTGTGCCACTATAACATCACCGCAAACCGAACAGTGCGAGCCTTCCGTTAAGCCCGATGCAGAACAAGTTGCTGCGACTGCTGAATCTGTAACCACTGTGTGCGCTTCAAAAATGGCAGTAAAAGAAGTGTCTCTCACTGCTGAGTAAACACGCGGATTATCGGTGTTGTTATCACTCCATTTCACAAAATGGTAACCATTAGCAGGTATTGCACGCAAGGTTAATGTATGGTCTGCCAACAACAAACTTTCTCCTTGCACCATTCCTACTGTTTCATCTTCGCTTTTGGCAGAAACGATACCAAATGGCAAAATTTCTTTCCGTTTCCAATATGTAGCCGCTTTGTATGTATCAACACTTTCGGCGGGTACATAAATAGTATCCGTTTTGAGGAATGGGTCAACAGCTAATTCTGCAGGTTCTGTTCCTAAACATATAATATGTTTTAAGTTGTCACAATAATTAAACGCGTTCTCTCCGACGCTTTTAACAGAATGTCCAATAATAACAGATGCAAGATTGGAACAACCAAGGAACGCTCCATTTCCGATGCTGGTAGCCGAATTGCCAATTGTTGCTGTTTTTAACCCATCACAACCTTTGAACGCATTCGCACCAATTTCAATAACAGAATTAGGTATATTGATGGATGTCATTTTTCTACAATTTGTAAACGCATTGTCATTAATGCTTATAACAGAATTTGGAATATAAATTGTTGTCAAGCCACTACAATTAGAAAATGCATTTGAACCAATACTTATAATGGTATTTGGAATTATTAAATCCTTCAAATCGCTGCAGTTTTCAAAAGCATTTTGGTAAATATGGTTGCATTTGTCATTAATACTGCACGATGTGATACCTTTGTTTTTTACTTTCATAAGTACCACATACGGATTATCATTATTACCAATATAATAAGCATTATCATATACATTATAATCTATTTTGTCACAGTTTTTGAAAGCATCTCGACCAATACTCGATATGGACTTTCCTACATTTATTGTTATTAACCCTTTACAACCTATAAAAGCATTCTCGACAATTTCCGTCACAGAATCGCCAATGTTAATTGTTTTTATAGAAGTTCTCTCTCTAAAATATTTGCCAACAGCATTTGTATTGAAAGTTAATGTTTCCAAATTATTACAAAGACCAAAAGCATAAAGCCCAATGCTATTAATTGAGTTAGGCAAGCAAAGCGTTTTAAGGCCCGTGCAACCATAGAAGGCATATTGGACAATGCTTGTAGCTGAATCCCCAATATTAATCGTTTCAATTGATGATTTATTGGCAAACAAATTGTCAATTATATCGGTACTATAATTTAACGTTTTAATGTTATTACAATCTTTAAACGCATCATTACCAATGTCCGTAACTGAATGAGGAATAGTAAGTGTTAACACATTACTACAACCACAAAATGCTTCTTCGCCGATGCTAGTAACAGAATTGGGAATCTCGACTGATGTTAAACTAGTACAATTATAAAATGTTCTATAACGAATGTTTGTAACTGAATTTGAGAGACTAACCGATATCAAACTACTGCAAGCGTAAAACGCATCTTCGCCGATGCTCGTGACCGAATTAGGAATAACAATATCTGTTAAGGCACTACAATTGGAAAAAGCTTCGTTTCCGATGTTCAAGACAGAATTAGGAATGCTCACTGTTGTTAAATTATCGCAATTCAAAAAAACTTTGTCACCGATTTTGGTTACCGATTTTGGAATTGTTACTTCACTACTTTCTCCTATGTATGCGGTAAGAATTGTTTTTTGTGTGTCTGAATAAATAAAATCCCCTTCAACTATGCCATTTATTGTAAGGGCTCCCCAAGGGCTCCCCGCTGCTTCTCCTGAATATATTACATTTTTCACATTGTAAAAAGCATTCTCCCCCATACCTGTTACCGAATTTGGAATAGTTAATGATGAAAGACCTTGAAATGCATAATCGCAAATCCATTTACAATTAGCGTTTATTTCGCAAGTTGAAATATCATTTGATTTTGCTTTAATCAATGCGAAATACGGATTCTCATCATTTCCTAAATAAAAGGCGTTGTCAAATTCGCTGTATTGTAAATTATTACAATCATAAAACGCACTATTGCCAATGCTCGTCACTGTATTCGGAATGTTAATTGATGTCAAGCTGCCGCAAAACCAAAACGAATTAGCACCAATGCTTGTCACTGTATTCGGGATAGTTACAGTTGTCAGTCTACTACAATATCCAAAAGCTGAATTACCAATGCTTGTCACAACATAATTAATATCATTGTATGTTACCTTATCGGGGATATCAATTGATGTTCGAAATGGATAATTTGCTTCTTTATAAGAATATACCGCAACTGTAGTATCACTTGTTGTGTTGTAATACAAAACACCACTTTGAAAAATAAGTGCAAACGCCTGCCCTTCAATTATTGTTGCAAACAAGAGTAAAAAAATCTTTTTCATAGTTCAAAAGTTTAAAGTGTTGATATTTAATTGTTTAGTATTAAATTACCAAATAAAGATGACATTGTCAGAAAACAATAAAAAAAAGCGTGAACTTAACTGCTCCCGCTAATCGAAGGTATTTGGCAAACCTGTAATGCACGAAATAAGTCAAGTGCACGCCAAAGCGTGCATCTTGAGCCCATTCAATTGCATTACATTAATCTTTAATTGCCAAATTATTCGATTAGAAAGAAAGCGCCCTAATGCTTTAATATGCTGTATTATACTTTGTTCTTTTATGCCATAGGCAAAATGTTTTAATTGTTCAACAATATTCCAAAGATATAAAATCGCTATCGAAAACAAAAAACATAGTCTGTGAAAAAAACTACTTGTTTTCGATTTCAGCCAGAATATCCATCATTTCGGCGGGTGTTACCACAATGGGCTTTTGCGGAAAATGCTTTTTGTTGCCCGTAACAAGGTATGCGTCGTCTTTCGACAGGGCAACTTCGTAGAAAACAATGTCTTTAGGGTCAGGGAAAAATTCCTCGCTTTGAATGCGAGACGAAGGAACACCCTCTGATTCAATGAATTTAAGAACATCGGCGACATCCCACGCATCTAATCTCAATTTCGGACGAGCGAGCACTTCGCGATACTCATTTAAAATTTCATCGTTGTAGAGTAATTTAATATCACGTTGCTGCAAGGCATCCAAAATCCTTGCCGTGGCAGACAGGGAATTCTTTGTAAGCAAGGCGGATACAATAACGTTTGTATCTATAACTGCATAAACTTTCATTTTCCTTCCCTGTAAAGACGTATTTCATCATTTATTTCATCCAATGTAAGGTCCGGCAATTCTCCTGCTTCTGCTTTCGCTCTAATAGACCTAATGGCTCTGACTCCTCTTTCGTAAGCAGAATTTGTATCTCCTTCAACTTCAAACGGAATCTTTCTTTTCCGCACCACCGCTTTGGCAAATACATTCATTGCTGTGTTTGCGCTCATTCCAAACTGCGAGCAGAGTTCGTCGAACTTTGCCTTTAACTGCGAGTCCATACGGACTGTCATTGATACTTGTGCCATAATTTTACGTTAATATGACGCAAATATACGTCAAAATGATTTAAATCGAATCATTATTATGGCATAATGCACTGATTTTTGGCGAAACAAAAAAGGCCACCCACCGGGCAGCCTTTTCTTGTGTCTATCTTATTGATTTACTTTTTCAAATCAACTTTTATCTGCAACTCGTCCATCTGCTTCTGGTCGATTTCGCCTGGGGCGCCGAGCATCACATCGCGGCCCTGGTTGTTCTTGGGGAAGGCAATGCAGTCGCGGATTGAGTCGAGACCAGCGAACAGGCTCACAAAACGGTCCAATCCGTAGGCCAGACCTCCGTGCGGTGGTGCGCCGAACTTGAAGGCGTTCATCAGGAAGCCGAACTTGGCCTGAGCCTGCTCGGGTGTGAAGCCCAATATCTCGAAAATCTTCTGCTGCAGTTTGGCATCGTGGATACGGATTGAGCCGCCGCCAACTTCAACGCCGTTGATAACCATATCGTAGGCATTGGCGCGGACGCTGGCAGGGTCGGTGTCGAGCAGCGGAATGTCCTCGGGTTTGGGGCTGGTGAAGGGGTGGTGCATTGCCATCAGGCGCTGTTCCTCGTCGCTCCACTCGTACATCGGGAAGTCGATAACCCACAGGCACGAGTATTTGTCTTTATCGCGCAAGCCAAGTTGCGAGCCCATCTCAAGGCGAAGTTCGCAGAGTTGCTTGCGTGTCTTCATCGCGTCGTCGCCACTCAGAATCAGAATCAGGTCGCCTGGCTCAGCGCTCATTGCGGCTTTGAGTTGCTGCAGAACATCCTGAGTGTAGAACTTGTCGACACTCGATTTGACGCTGCCGTCGGCTTCAACGCGGGCGTAAACCATTCCTTTGGCGCCAATCTGCGGACGCTTCACAAACTCGGTCAACTGGTCGAGTTGCTTGCGGGTGTAGGTGGCGGCTCCTTTGGCGCAGATACCGCCAATGTAGGCGGCGCTGTCGAACACGCCGAAGCCGTGGCCTTTCATCACGTCCATCAACTCAACAAAGCGCATATCGAAACGGGTGTCGGGCTTGTCGGAACCGTAGTATTTCATTGCGTCGGCCCACGTCATACGCGGCAGTTTGGGCAGGTCGATACCTTTCAGCGCCTTGAACAGGTGGCGGCTCATTCCCTCGAACATCTCAAGAATGTCTTCCTGCTCAATGAACGACATCTCGCAGTCAATCTGTGTGAATTCCGGCTGACGGTCGGCACGAAGGTCCTCGTCGCGGAAGCACTTGACAATCTGGAAGTAACGATCCATACCGGCTACCATCAGGAGCTGCTTGAACTGCTGTGGCGACTGTGGCAGGGCATAGAACTGACCTGGATTCATGCGCGATGGAACAACGAAGTCGCGAGCGCCCTCTGGGGTTGACTTGATCAACATTGGAGTTTCAATCTCCAGGAAGTTCTGGCTATCCAAATAACGACGAACCTCGAAGGCCAACTTGTGGCGCAACTCCAGGTTCTTGCGGACACATGAACGGCGCAGATCCAAATAGCGGTACTGCATACGGAGGTCGTCTCCGCCATCGGTATTATCCTCAATGGTGAAAGGTGGCACCTCGGAAGAAGAAATCACGTTCAACTCCGTAACCACGATCTCAATGTCGCCGGTAGGGTTCTTGGCATTCTTCGAAGCGCGCTCACGCACCGTGCCGATGGCCTGTACGACGAACTCACGTCCCAGGTGATTGGCTTTATCACACAATGCTGTATTGCCATCGGATTCGTCAAAGACCAACTGCGTGATGCCATAACGGTCACGCAAATCGACGAATGTCAGACCTCCCATCTTACGAACTCGCTGTACCCAACCGGCCAAGGTTACCTGCTGGCCGACGTTGGCGATACGGAGTTCTCCACATGTTTGTTTACGATACATATCTATATCTAATTGTTTAATTGTAATTCAAATAATCGCGCAAAAATACTGTATTTTTTTGAAATCTCCAAAAAAATAAAAGTTTTTATACTTTCCACTGCCCAATTATGTCAGAATGGATAACCAACTGCGAAGTGGAAGGTGCGCTTATCGTGTCCAAAGGGCTTGGTCAACAACCATTCTGCCGATGCAGGGTCGTAGGCCTTGATGCCATAATCGACACGCAAAACGACGAAGTCGGCCACCAGACGCAAACCCAATCCCCACGCCATGGCAATCTCCTTGTAGAAGTTCTTGCTGATGGCGCCGTTGGGTTGGTCCAGATAATCCTTCAACGTCCAGACATTGCCGGCATCCCAGAAGGCGGCAAACTCGAACTTCCAGAACAGACGACTTCGCAACTCGATGGAGGCATCCAGTCGGACATCGCCACACTGGTAGAAAAAGTCATTCTGGCGCGTACCTAAAGAATCGGCTGCAAAAACGGCTTCGGCGGCCGCCTTGCTGTATCGACCTGGTCCTAAACGTCGCACATTCCAACCACGAACAGAGTTGGCGCCACCTGCATAGTAACGTTTCTCGAACGGCATCACGTTACTGTTGCCATAGGGCAGAGCCACGCCGCCGGAGAAGTGCATGGCCAATCGGGAACGGTCGGTGAGGTACTTGCTGCACGACCAATCGACGTCCAACTTGGCATATTGCTCAAAGGGGATATTGAAGATCTGGTACTGTCCTTTCGACTTCTCGAACTTGTACATCTTGGCCACCTCGTGAAGCACATTACCCGCAATCTCGGGGCTGACGCGCAACGACCAAAGATCCTTGGTGGTGCTGGCGGCTGAGTTCATCATGCTTCGGCCATTGCCAGCATAGAGGTTGTAGGACGAGGCCAATATCAAGTGCGAGCGGAAACTGTTGAACGTCGAACTACTGTATCGTTGGATGCGCTTGCTGAAGTCGATACTGATTTCGGGCAGATAGACGTAACTGAGGTCGATGGCGCTCAACACGTGGTAAAGATTATGCTCGGGCGTGTTCCACTTATATATAAAACCGGCATTCGTGATGATGCGGGTATATTCGGGACGCGACTGATAACTGTAACCTGCCTTGATGGCGGTCGTGGCGCTGAACGATCGACGCTTCTCCACGCTCATGAAGGGGAACAGATAACGGGGGAAGTCAATCTGATTCTCGAACGAATACTCGGTATAGTTGTCGTTGACGAAGCCCGAAAGGTCGCCCGAGAGGGATTCGTAGCCACCCTTCACCGTAGCGCTGTAGGCCTCGGAACCTCGGAACAGGTTTCGGTGCTGATAGGTGAGCGAAGCGGCAAAACCTAAGTCGCCCGAGGTGTTAGTGCCATCCAACTCAAACTGCAAGGCCTGAGGGTTCTGCGGACTCAAGTAGATGACGCAATTCAACTCGTTGGGTTGATCTGTGGGTTCCAATCGAACATTGACATACTTGAGGATATGCAGTCGAGAGAAGGCTCGATAGGTCTTTCGAACAGCCGACTCGCTATACAGGTCGCCAGGTTGGATATAGCAATTCTCCAACAGAATCTTGGAACGCAAGTAATTGGCCTTGCCCATCCGTTGTCCCGTCGCCAAGTCGTAGTCAGGAATGAAACTAACGTTGCGGATGATGTAGCGGTTGTGGATGCCGTTGACTATCATGGTCATATCCACTCGCTTGTCGCGCTCGACAGTATCGGCGATGAACGAGATGTTCTCTTTGTTGAAGTCGTAGAAACCCGAATCACGCATCAGACTGGTGAGGCGAGTACGCTCGTTTTCCAACTCCGTACGGTCCAGACGCATACCTTTCTTGAGACCGCTGTTCGGGGCATCTGCCATAATCAGAGGTTCCAACAACGGGTCCTCCACCATATAGGCAATCTTGTTGATGCGGTGTGCCTGCCTACGGTTGGCATGATAGGTCACGGTTACTTTCCGCTTGCGCTCCTCGACAGTATGAGTCACCTCGGCATCCAGATACCCCTGATTGACCAAAGCGCGGGTCATGGCATTGTCGGTACGCAGAGCAAGACCCTCGTCATAGACCGGCGGCTTCGTCCCCAACTTGGCGCGGAAACGATGCCACGCGCTGACGGTATCGTTGTGCCACATCCAGGCCGACATGGGCATGAAACCGAAGGTGCGATGATAGGCACTCTGCACCACCGCCATACGCAACCGGCTATTGTTGCTGGCATGTCCATCCACCTCGATGCGCACGCGGCTCACCACCGACTGATCCTCTGGAATATGACGGGTCACACTACAGCCCGAAAGGAACAGGACCGAAACAATCAATGCCTTTGCACCCCACCCCATACCCCATTTCGAGGCATAGGTCCTAAACAAGCGAACAATCCGTTCGCGTGGTTCAGTAGGATGAAAAGACATAAAATTCAATAATTGAAGTGACAAGGAAGAATGGGAAAAATGATTTCGTAACGTTAACCCCTAACCGTTAACCATTAAACGGAACCTTTAACCCTTAACCGTTAACCATTAGCCCTCAAGAGTTTCAATCCTCCTCTCCTTTCAGTTCCAACAACTCTTTATATTCCTCGTTCTCGGGGTCATCGTAGGCATTGATGACAATAGGCAACTGGGGATATTCGGACAAAGTGTCGTTGAGGCGTTGACCGAAAGCCTCCAAGTTGCGGCAGATGAAGTTGGTCTCGCGCTTGCCCTGACCCGTATAGACACCTGTGACGATGGCCAACTTGTCTTTCTCCATGGCAGCACGGAGCTTGTCGCCCACCTCTTCCATCAACTGCGCCTCCTTGTCGTCAGCAGGCAGACCCTTCTCGTCGGCCTTGTAGTTCCACACCACCTCCAGACGCTGACGCAACTTTCCGGAGGCGATGAAGGCATCAATGTTGCTACGACCGGAAATGAAGGTGTAAGTACCATCTTCATTCTCGGACAATGCCGTAAACCAATTATCTGTCAATATCATAATTCAAAAAAAACAATAACGAAAACGGAAAACGATAACGAAAATAAACGATGACGAAAACGAAAAACCTGAATTACTCAGTTTTTGTCTCGCCTATATATTAACTACCAATCCGTCGTAGGCCAAATGCACTCCCTTGGGGAGTTTCTTCTCGGTCTCGACATAGAGGCCTATATCGTGGCACATGTGGGTGAAGTAGGTCTGTCGAGGATGCATTCGCTCCACCACGGCCAAAGCCTGCGGCACGCTGTAGTGAGTAGGATGTTCGGTCCAACGCAAGGCATCGAGCACCAAGGTATCGACATTCGCCAACTTCTTCCACTCCGGCTCTGGGATATGGGTGCAGTCGGTGATGTAGGCCAACCCGCCAATGCGCCAACCATAGATGGGCAACTGTCCATGATAGACCAACAACGGCTGGATGGTGGTCTCTCCTATCTGGAATGTCTCTTCGGGCATCACGGTGTGCAACTCCAGCTTGGGGGTACCCGGATAGCGATGCACGAAGATATAGTCAAAGCGGCTCCGAAAAGACTCGCTCACCAAGCTGTCGGCATAAACAGACAATGGCTTTGTATAACTGAAGGCGCGCAAGTCATCGAGGCCTGCTATGTGGTCAAAGTGATTGTGGGTCACCAACAAGGCATCCAGATGACTCAATCCCGAACGCAACGCCTGTTGGCGGAAGTCGGGACCACAATCCACCAAAATAATCTTGCCATCGTCTGTTTCTACCAGACAAGAGCAACGTAGGCGGTTATCACGTGGGTCTTTAGAGGTACACACCTCACATGTACAAGTAGGCAACGGCACACCGCTGGAAGTGCCTGTTCCTAAGAAAGTTATTTTCAAAGCAAAAACTTTTATGCAATCAAATATAATTGACTTCCGGCTCAATCTTGATGCCGAAACGCTCCTGTACGGCTTCGACTATCAATGCCGCCAGTTGGATGATGTCGTTTGCCGAAGCATGACCACGGTTCACCAACACCAGGCATTGCAACGGATAGACGGTAGCATCGCCTACATGCCGTTCCTTGCAACCCGACCGTTCGATGAGCCACCCGGCAGGCACTTTGACATGCGTGTCATCGACCTCGTACATGGGCATGTCTGGATACTCTCCCTTCAGGGTATCATAGACCATCTTCGGGAGGATGGGGTTCTTGAAGAAACTGCCCGCATTACCCATCACATGCGGGTCGGGCAACTTGGCAGCACGGATGGCGCAGATGGTTTCGCGCATGGCATGGAGCGTTATCTGCTTGCCGCGCAGGTTGCGAATGGGCTTGCGCTTGTCGGACCCTTGCGCCAACGAGAAGCCCCTCTCCAACAACGCGGCCTTGATGTTGCCGTAATCCAGCAGAAAGAGGGCCTTGCGCGACAGACTCAGCAGCACATGGGTGACGATGAAGCGGTTGCGGTAGGCCGGCTGCTTGAAGAGGCTGGTGCGGTAGCCATACTGACAATCGGAAGCGCTGATGATGACGTTCTTGTTCTGCTCCACGTCATAGACCGAGATGGCCACAGCTACATCTTTGAACTCCATGCCGTAGGCTCCGATATTCTGCACAGCGGCAGCACCCACTTCTCCGGGGATGGCCGAGAGGTTCTCGATGCCATAGAAACCACGATCCACGCACCATTCGCAGACCTGATCCCACTTCTCGCCAGCACCGCACTCCAGCAACACAACGTCCTCGGTCTGCGAGGCTGGCTTGATGCCACGGATGCCACTATGCAGCACGACGCCGTCAAAATCCTTCGTGAACAACAGGTTACTTCCTTCTCCGACGTGCAGGAAGGGACGGTTCTTCACCCGCTCGTCGGCAAAGATCAACGGCAAGTCCTCTTCGGCGGTGTACTCCACCAAAAGTGCTGCCTTAGCGTTCAAGCCGAACGTATTATAGGGCCGCAATGATGCGTTCTCTGTATATTTAATCATGGTAGAAAAATTGCAATTTATACGGCGCAAATATACTCATAAATAACGATATTTCCAAATTATTTCTCAATTTAGATGGCACCCACAAGCAGGTTTTCCTCAAAAATCCCCTCCAAGACACCTCCAACCGCAACAATTTCCCTTAACAATCTCTCCTATCGTCAACTTTTCATAACGATAATTCAACTTCAGATCGGAAG
>JAEEPS010000038.1 GCA_016284875.1 Salinivirgaceae bacterium
CGATTTTCTTCAGCGTCTCAGCGTCATAATATTCAAAATGCAGATTGATGCCGAAACGGGCGCGCAGCGGACTTGTGAGCAATCCGGCACGGGTGGTGGCGCCAACCAATGTGAACGGGTTGAGCGACAACTGCACCGACCGTGCGGCAGGGCCTTTATCTATCAGAATATCAATCCGGAAATCTTCCATCGCCGAATAAAGATACTCTTCCACAACGGGGTTGAGGCGGTGAATCTCATCGATGAAAAGCACATCGTTAGGCTCAAGGCTTGTGAGGATTCCCGCAAGGTCGCCGGGCTTGTCGAGCACGGGGCCCGAACTGATTTTGAAGCCAACGCCCAACTCGTTTGCCACAATGTTGGCAAGAGTGGTTTTGCCCAATCCCGGCGGGCCGTTGAGCAACAGATGGTCGAGCGGCTCACCGCGCATTTTGGCGGCCTGCACAAAAACTTTCAAGTTTTCAAGAATACGCGCCTGCCCGTTGAAGTCGTCGAACGTGAGCGGCCGCAACTTGTTTTCGTACTCTTTATCAGATATTATGGCGGCATTCTGCCGTATGTCAAAACTTTCGTCCATAGGCGGCAAGATAGTGGAAAAGTTGCAAGTAGGAAGCGTTGGGCGCGGATTTTTTGGATTTACCGGGTTTCCCTACCCGTCAATCTCTGTCCGACTTGTTTTTGAGAGTTTTGTTATCGTCAGAACTCAAATTTTCGGTCTCGTATTTGGTGAGTTTCTCGATAACCTTGTTATAGAGTTTCTCATAGTCATCAGTATGACGACTATAATATTTCATTGTATTGCTGAACTGTTTCGGTGTGATGTTATACTTGCGAAGCACATAATCATAAGCACCCTCTATTCGCTCGCGGTCGCGGTCGATGCGGGCGCCGCTGTACGATAAGTAACCATCCGTAAGATGTATGTCGAAAAGGACGTTGATCAGCACGTCTTTCTTTATCTCTGGTCGATCGCCATCCTCATGCGAACACGATAGCATCGCAACAGCAAAAACCAATAACAGCAAAACTTTTCGCATTATGAATCAATTAAAAAAGGCCACCGTGTTTGCGGCGGCCTTTCGATGTTTATCTAATCTTACGTTTCGATTTCGACTTGCGGATGTCCTCAAACTTGACACCGAGCATAATCTCGTGTGAACCGTAGCTTGCCGAACTCAACTTCGATATGGTCAAATCGTATGAGTAGCCGATATTAATCATATCGTTGTAGTTGTAACCTACGAATGCGATGACAGCCTCAGGATTCTTGAAGTTGTAGCGGAATCCTAAACCGCCCCAAACCATCTTCTGGTAAATCACGCGGCAGTTGATATCGGTCATGAAATCGTAGTTAGGAACAGTCTTGATGAGGATCGACGGCTCAAGGTCGAAGTTACGATCGATGTTGTACTTGTAACCACCCTGGATGTAGAAGTGCGGTTTCACGCGACCATCCTTCACAATGTAGCCCTCGTCGTACTTGTCGAGCAACGACAGATTGTTGAAGAACAAGTGATTAAAAGAGATACCTGCGTAATACTGCGATGTATAAAGGTAAACACCAAGTGAACCGTCGGGATAAACCTTCTTGTAAACTGTGTTCTGGAATCTTTCATCCGGATCATCCAAACCATTGACATCGGACAAATCCACTTTCTGCTGAACCACGCCCACGAACAAACCACCTGATATGCGGATGTCACCCGAAATGCGCACGTTGTAACTGTAGGAACCATAGGCACCCATGTTGCCGATTGGACCGGTCACATCGTTGAAGATGTAGCCGCCGTAGCCCATAGGCATCACTTTGTGCGGTCCGTAACCACCGAGCATATAGGTCTGCGGAGCATCCTTCACTCCGGCAAACTGATAACGATAGTTCGTCTTAATCTGCCAATAGTCACTTGTTCCACCTATTGCAGGGTTAAGCGCATACTCGTTGAACATATACTGCGAGAATTGTGGCAGTAACTGTGCTTTGGCACTCGGAGCTGCGATCAGAGCTCCTGCAAACAAGGTTAAAATAATCCTCTTCATAGCTGTATTACCTTATAATTGTAACAGGTCCTGTAACTTTCTTTCCTACGAGTACATTGTCACTGCATTGGATAACGTAGTAGTAGGTACCCGATGGCAGCGGTTTGTTCTTGGCATTCCGGCCGTCCCACTGATTAGCGTCATAATCAGCACCTGTGCCAGAATATTGCCATACTCGGCCGCCCCAGCGGTTGAACACGTAGATTGTGACATTCTCGTACGATGCCAATCCCTTAATTCTCCATACATCATTTGCACCGTCGTTGTTTGGTGTAAAGACATCGGCTGGCGTGATTCCGCTGATTGCGCTGACTTTCAATTCGTCAGTGTAATAGCAGGTCAAATCATCGTCAATGTTGTAGATGGCGTCATAAGCGGTGAATACCACACTATCAGTTACTTTGACTTTAATATCACCATAGGCTTTCGCAACCATCGGATTGCCAGTGAAATCTATCTCCGGCATAAGACCAGAAGCCTCGTTTTCACCTGCGAAATCCCACTTCCAGTAGTTCTCAATGAATACTGATTGAGAGTTGCCGAATTCAAATTCAGGAGTATTGGCCTCGAATTGTACCAATCCGCCTTCCGGAACCTCATATCCGTAAACTACCGAGCGGAACGATTCGTCGCCTCCAAGCCTTGCATTCAGTTTGTTGACTGGCTTCATCGAGGTTGCCTTGATTGAGTCGATATCCATGCAACGACCGTCGCTAACACTCACGTAGTAGTAAGTCTCGCCGCCGTATGGCATGAAGTCAGCCCAACCCTTGTTCGTTGCCGAAGAATCCTCAAATACTGCGTAAACTACGCCGTTGATTGTCTCCAACTTCTTGTATGCAGGCTTCTTCACCTCTTCTGGAACAACCGGTGTTTCAGTTGCTGAAGAATCTTGGTTGAGCGAGTCGGCATAGAATCTGAGAGTTCTGAATCTTGATACATAAGCCACGCCGTTGCTGTCAGCAGTAACTGTATCAACCGGAACCACAACTTCCTCTACAGGCTCCTCTATGTATTGTGCATAGAAACTATAGGTGAAGTTACCCTTTGCGGTGACGTAAGCTGAAAGCTCATTGTCGGGGCAAGTGAAGATTGCCGGTGAGTTCTTGCCGTTCTGGTAGAAGCCGGCCTCCTCAATTGCGAAACTGTTCTTGCCATTCACCTTAATTGTATCGGTTACTGCGCAGACGAGTTTGTCAGTGTAACCAACTGTCAGCAAGTGGTTGCCACTGGTAACTTTCTCAAATGTCGGCTGCTGATCCTCGGTTACCGAACGGTCGTCGAATCTGAACGATACAGTGCCCGATACTTGCTTGAAGTTGATCTTCACCCAACCATTATTAGATATCTTACCATCGGCTGTGTATGCCTGGCAGTCAGGTCCGGTTACATCGGCTGTGCTGACATAACTGCTGATGTCAATCTGCGGATACTTCGATTTGATTTCCAAATCAACAGGTTCGCTCAAGCAACTTGCAGCATCTTCTACACGAACTTTATATGTGCCTGAAACCAGATTGTAGTTGTCGGCATCAAGTTTCAATGTGAACTCTGCAGAATCGTTTACTGCAACTTTCTCACTAACACTCAATTTCACATCTTTTGCATCGTCCGGATTCAAGAAGATAAATTTGTTGAACGTTCTTCCCTCTTCGCCACTAAGTTTGGTGAACTTAACTTCGCCGTCAGCCACATTGTAGCAAGAGTTCTCAATTGTGTTCGATACAGAGAACAGAACCGGTTTAATTTGCTTAACAGTAATTGTATCGAACTTCACGCACAACGAATCGTCTGTAACTTTAACCACATAAGTGCCAGATTTCACTGTAACATTATTTGTTGTGTCATTCATCTTGTTTCCTTCAACATCTGTCCAGCCGTATTTGAATCCACCATTCTTGCTTTCGGCGGTAACGGTTATTGTACCATAGTCGTCGTAGCAAATCGGTTTCTCAACATCAACTTTCTTGATACGGAATTCTGACAAGTCGTCGATAGTGATTGTTGTGTTGTAGTCGCAACCAAGGCTGTCGACAACATACAGATTGTAATCGCCAATGGTCAGGCCGGTAACCTCAACTTTCTCCTCGTTGGCCGAATTCTTCACAACTGACCAGTTGTCGCGCGAGAACTTGTAGGTGAACGGTGCATTGCCACCGAACAACTTCTCAAAGCCTGTAGGTTGGTTAATCACAATTGCACCAATCGAGTCATAGCAGTGCGACGGAATGCTGTCAACCAACAGTTTTTCAACCATCAACTTGTTAACAGGTTGAGTCACCTCTATAGTATCGTACAAGCATTCAACACTATCAGTGCTGTAAAGTTGCGACAACTTCAATACGTAGAAGCCTGCCTTAAGGTCGGTGATGGTTTGAGTTGTGCGAACCGAATCCTCGCCCCACAGTTCACTGCTCCATTCGTAGAGGTAAGGTCTGTTCAGACCACCAATGCCTTGTGCTGTGATTTTGCCATCGCTCCAGCCGTTGCAAGTAACATTCGTCACGGTAATCGAATCGCGAAGCGGGCTGAACTTAATCTCGATAGTTTCTGTAAGTTCGCAAGTCTCAGGATTCTGGTCTTTCACATTCAATATGTATTTACCAACACTTAATCCGTACAATGCTGTATTTCCTGCGGTGGTATCAACCTGCAAGGTATCACCTGCCTCATTCTCCCAAACCACAGTGTACTTCGGATAACCACCGCCGATTTCAGCGATGAGTGCGCCGTTAGTGGCTGTTTCAACGCCTCGAACAGGTATGTTATCGATAGTCAATATACGCAGTGCGTAATCATCTGTGAATTCTAATTCACCAAACTTGCGGCATCCGTCAGGCATTGAGATAACCTCAACGATATTCTTACCATAATGCAGAGTCTTGATTGTATCGCCAATATTGACAGTGTCGTTACCGGCATTCCAAATGATTTTTGCATCAGTGTATAATTCGAATGTCTTTCCGTTCATGACTTTAGATATCATGGCACCACCATTAGGATTGGTGAGACAGTAGAGTTCGTTGGTAAGATCAGGCTTAAATCTCAAATCGCCATCGTCGAGAACCTCAACACTGTCGGCAATGCTGCAACCTGTACCCAATGCATCAACTACAGTTACATAGTACATGTCAGGACCAACATTGCTCAACGTATCAACCATTACGCCCGGAAGCAGGGTATCGGTTCTGATGATTGTGTCGGTGCTGTATTTTGCAGTCCAACTTACTACATACGGAGCCACACCACCGTTAATCTTAACGGCTGCATAACCTGTTGCACCTGCACATTCTGATTTCTCCGAACCCATCTCTACGAACAGCGAATCAGGATATACAATGTTGATGGTGTCGCTTGCCGAGCAACGATGTGCGTCGACAACCTTGATTGCGTATGAGCCTTCACCAACACCCAACATTGCTGAATTGAGAGACAGAGTGTCGCCTTCGATGGCATCGGTCCAAACGAAGGTATATCCAGCGGTACCTCCCTGTGGTTCTGAATGGAAATCGGCCTCAGTGTCGCCGTAGCAAATAATCGGCTTGTCGAACTTGACATTTGTCAGCAGTTCACGTGGCTGGCCAAGTTCAATCAGTTTTGTTCTCTTGCACAACGAGTCGTCAATAACTGTAACAAAATATGCGGCAGAATCCAAGCCAACCAGCAATGCTGTTGTGTCGTCAATTGCAACATTGTTTCTAGTCCAAGAGTAATGGAGGTTGCCATTTCCGCCCTTTACATCAAGCCTAATAAAGCCATCATTCATGCCATGGCAATCAGGCTCCTTAGTTTGGAAGTCAATTGTGAAATTCGACAAGTCTTCAACCGTGATTGTGTCAACGAACGAGCAACCATTCTCATCCTCAACCTTCATTCTATAATCACCCGATTTCAAGTCGGTCAATAAAGGAGTTGTTGTAACCACATCACTTGTCCATTCATCGAACGAGAATGTGTAAGTCTTCGGAGTTCCGTGGAACGCTTCGGCATTCACACCTATTGATATTGAACCAATTTCATCGTAGCAGGGCGTACCAACCACTTTTATGCTGTCAGCCAATACCACGAACTTGTTTGTAGGCTCGTTTACTACAATTAAGGTGTCATATACCAATGTGTCTTTTACCAAGCCGCTTTCATGATACTGCAGCACCTTCAGATTGTATGAACCAGTCTTAAGGCCATTGATTGTAGCAGTTGTGCGAACTGAATCCTCGCCCCAAAGTGAACTGCGCCACTCATAGACATATTCATCATTATAATATCCGCCTACTGCCTGACCTGTAATAACACCAGTGCTGTCGCCCTTACAATTCACATGGACTACACCATTCTGAGATGCAAGCGCATAATAGAGTTTGCGGCTTTCGATTTCAAACGATTCGTCAACCGGGCAGTCTGAACCGCCTTCGATGTCGACATGCAGATAATATGTGCCAGCACAAAGATCATCAACCGATGTTATCTTCTTTTCTTGAGCATCGTAATTTGTATTAAGTTCCTTGCCTGCAGCGTCTTTTACTGAGTAAGTATATTCGCCCGAACCGCCTGAGATGGCAATTTCAAAGGCACCATTGCAATTGCCCTCACGGACAATCGGGGTTGAAGTAATGTCAGCACGCAATGCCTGCGAAGCATCAATGTTAACTCTGCCCGCACGGCAACCATCGGCTGTTGTCACCATGAACTTGTTCCAACCGAAATGCAATGTCTTTACAGTATCGAGTTGTGTGAACAGTTGGCTGTTATCGCCGTTCCATGCTATTTGAGCATCGTTGACTGGCACGCCATTCGATGTTACATTGAATACCTGTGCCCGACCATTCTCGATAGTGGTGCAAGTCACACCTGCAAATGCAAGATCGAAATCGATATTGCCACCACCGTTGATTTCAACTGTATCGTAGACTTGGCAACCGAGCGAGTCAGTTACTTCAACAATGTAGAAGTCGACGCCAAGGTCAGTTGCTTTTATAGCATTTCCAACCGATGTCTTATTCTCATCAAACATTGCGTACCAATTGTATTTGTAAGGAGCAAGACCTCCAGTTACTGACTCCAACTCAGCAGAACCATTGTTGACAGCGCAATCTGAAGCATTGACAGTTCCCATATTGATTGCTAGTGGAGCAGGATTTGCAATTTCAATTGTATCATTAACCTCGCAATATTGGTCCTTCACCTTAACATAATATGTGTTACCTGGAACTGCATTGTCAAATATTGAGTCGTTCGATACCAGAATATCATTCATATCATACCAAGCGTATGTGTAACTGTTATCCTTCGGCAGACCATCTTTTGCAGAAGCTTTGATGGTGGCTTTCTCGCTGCCAGCACACAATACATCTGCATACTCAATTGAAGGATCAATCTCGGCAGGTCCCTCTATTTCAACAGTCTCTGGGAACTCACAACCCAAAGCATCTATAATGGTAACCGTGTATGTTCCAGCTTTAAGATCTATTGCAGTTGCTGAGGTTTGCCCGTTACTCCATTCATAAGTGAATGCATTAGGATCTTTACCTTCAATGCTAACTGTAGCCGATGTTGTACCACCGAAGCACAATATCTCACCATCGGGCACAACTTTAATATCAAGCGAATCAGGAAGTGTGCTAATCATTGTATCGATTGAGCAACCTGCACCATCTGTGATGGTAAAGAAAATAGAGTCTTGAGCCGGCAAATTCTCTGCCTTAAGACCATCCACATCTTTAGGTATGCCATTCTTGCCAACTGTATACGAAAGTTTGTAACCAACCCCTGAACCTGGAGTTCCAGTACCCTCCTTGATCTTAAATTCTGCTACACCTTCGTTACCACAAGTCGGCGTAACTGTAAGACTTTCAATCTCGATTTCCGATGGTTGATTAACTGTGAACACTGTGTCAGACATACATTCATTTACGTCAGTTACAACCACTCTGAATTTACCAGCATATAGATTTGAAATAGTCGGCGTAGAATCCAATAATACATTGGTAAGTGAGTCATACCAAGCATATTTGGCCTTTCCAATCCAGTTTTCAGATGTCACTGTAATTGTTGCGCTACTATCGTTAAAGCATTTTAAGTCAGCATGTTTTCCAACCTCGCTAATCTTAATCTCCTCAGGAGAAAGAACCTCTATTGATGTTTCAGCCTGACATTTATTATCGTCAACTACGCGGACATAATATGTTCCTGCGCAAAGGTCAACTTTGTCTTCAGTATTAAACACTTCGATGAATCCTGGATCGTTAGCCCAGAAGAACTCTTCATATAAACCCGAACCACCGATTGCATTGGCAATGGCTCGTGCGTCACAAGTCCCATAGCAACTAGTACGCAGACCCATCGGCACATAATACGATGTGCTGGCATGGTCGGCAATTGGCTGCGAAATTGCTTTCGAGTCAAACATAATAGTCTGCAACTTTCCTTGCTGATTCTTGTCGGTAAACGCGATTGAGGCTTCGAGTAATGTTCCTTCCAATCCGGCAAAACCATCCTTAACCAAAACTGACCAACCACCCTTTGCTGGATCTTCGCCATATAAATTAGCCCAACCATTGGCATCTGTCACGCCAAAACTACCTGTATATTTACTATCTATAATTTCACCCGACCAGTTACACCAATCAAGTGGAGCAGAAACTGCTGTAGTAAATTGCAAATCTTTTATATCCTTAACAGCTTTAGCGGTCGCGTTACATCCATCACCTTCTGCATCTTCCAGATAATAATACAATTTTACTTTCTTCCCTGTCGGTGAAACCAAATAAAATCCTACTTGTCCAAAATGCTTATGTGACGCTGTAATCTTAACTTCGATTAATGTTTGGTCAGAAATATAGAACGGACTCACGCTACCAACAGCTGCCACCATTTCTGGCAAGAATACCAGTACTACGCTATCTGATATTATTCCGCATGAAGTGGTTACGTCAAAAGAGATTATTGCTGAACCAGCATCCCAATCTGCATCTTTCGCTTTATAGATTGCCTCAGTCAAACTCTCACTATTCTTAACGGAACCTTTTCCGCTTTTTAATTTCCATTCATACTTTTCTATAAGTGACCAATCACCCGTTATCTCTGCAATGTCTTCCAACGGAACATCTTTCATGCCATAGCAAACTCTTATTGTATCAACAAGGTCTACCTCTGGACTTTTCGCAGTTACAACTGTCACATTCTTAGTGTCTGTACATTGGTTGTCGTCTGTCACTGTCACCGTCAGACTGTAACTGCCAGCCTCGGGGCTGTTAAACTTCGGAGTAAGCGATGTTTTGTCGGAAAGATACTCCGAACCTTCACCACTCCACTGTACACCATCGGCAGCAGCAGTAGGCGCAACAACAACTATTTGTTTGTCAGCAGGATTGCCCGTACAGAAAGTCGCAGGATCTTCTGTAATTGTAATAGATGGCAATCCATTAACCAACACTGGATAAGTTGGGTCAGTTTCCGGTGCACAATTGTTTTCATTTTTATACTTCACCTTAACTATATATGACCCTCCATCACTCCAAGTGTGTTTAAACACATTGCTTGTTTCCGATTGCTTAGTTTCACCTATATACCACTCATACGAATTCATTCCAGACGCAATTTTGTATGTGCGTTTATCACCTTCGCAGACTGCTTTTGGATTATCATCAGTAATCAGGTAGGACGGACGGTCATTGATTTTTACGTTTACTACGTGTTCCTTTACTTCGCTCTTGTCGCAAGGGCCTTTACCTTTATACTTGAATATCAGTTTTACACCTTTATTTGTTTTATCGGTTGCGGTGAATGTGTAAACAGCCTCACAATTCATGTTGTTGTCAAAGCCAGTTGTTTCGCCGCTCTCTGTTTCCCAACCTAAAACCACGCAATTCGCTGTATCAACACTCACGGTGCATGTATTTTCACCCTCACAAACACTCACTTGTTCATCACCATTAACATCCGGTTCTGGCACAAATGTGACTTTTACTGTTTTTGAAGGAGAAGGACAATCTTTATTTGTCTCGACTACCGATACTCTTCCCACACCATTGCCATGTTCTGGCATGTTTTGAACTTTGAATACATGCACAAAATCTGTGCTTTCGGTGTTCAAAATATTATTAACATTTAATGTTGAATTCGGTATGCTCCTTATTCCGTTGAAATCAATCATTGTTCCACACACTGTGGTATCATCGGATATTCTTGGCTGAGGTATACCATATATGGTCAGATTAATGGTTTCACCTTTATAATCAGTAGCTTTACACATAGATGTTAATGGGTCAACCGATGGATACAATTTGATTGTTTCCGATGAATTGACATGCGCCAATGCTGACTCATACTTGTAATATTTAACATTACCTACTGTCTTAACAAACTTAATATTTGAGTCAACATTACAATCCTTTTCAACATCACTACAATTATGAAGTGTTATTTCTATTTCGTAATCATTTCCGGCGCATATCTCAGCAGGTTGGGCAGATTTCACTTCTATACTTGGCAAACCATCGAAATAGACATCTGCGAACACATCGTCACTTGAACACCCACCATCGTTAGTTTCCACTAATTTGATTCTGTGTGACGATAGAAAATCATTGTTTGTGAGTTTGAATTTAATAGTAGCGGTGCCTGATGTGGCCTTTTGTCCATTCGCAGGATCGCTGCTTATAATCTGCAACTCTGATGGCAGTGTCCAATTAATCGTGTTGCCTGATGTGACTGTTGCCGTCAACTCTCCATTGTCAGGACCACAAAAATGCTTTGTCAAATCTGTAGTAATGATAGGATTCGGTTTCGGATAGAATTTTAATGGGGTTGCATCCTTTGTCGAAACGCCGCATTTGTTTGTTCCTGTAACCTTAAGTAATACGGAATTATTTAAATCAGCTGCCAACGGCGCATAGGAAACTGAAGCCGCAGTGCTTCCAGTTATTGCAGGATTCTCGCCTTGCAAAACAGTCCATGACCATACGGTTCCTGATGCATTATTATTATCTTTAACGCTAACTGATACAGGATTTGCTATGCCGCAAAATTTCCCCTCATCCGGAACTGTCACTTCCAAATCAGGATCCAAATAAAATGTCAAAGTTATTTCATCATCGCTTAATTGTTCACATGTTACACCTGATTCTGTAACCGTCTCTAGAACTTTAAATTTGTATGTTCCTTGTTTATTAGCTTTGATATTCAAACCTGATATTGTAACACCGCTTTCATCATCGCCACCCGACCATTTCGCCTTCAAAGTGCCACCGTTTTTCGCTTCTGCCACAATATCGATAACTTTACATACGTTATCACTACCTGTTGAAATTTTCGGCTTTTCATCACCAATAATTCTGATCTTTCTTGTTGCTTTCAACGTATCGCACTTTCCATTGGTCACCCACATTTCCAACTCCGCTGCTACACTTGTTGCTTTTTTTAATTTTATTGTAGGTTCAAGCTTTGTTTTTTCTGATGCATCAATCTCAATAAATTCTTCTGAACCAGATTTAACCTCCCATTTATAAAGCGTACCTGTAGTGATCGTTGCTCCGCCTAACGTTTTTGTTTTATCGCATAGGCAAACCACAACATCAGAACCAGGATTAGCAGCAGGCATCAGGGCTGGCTCAACAGTAACATTTTTAGGAGCTGATACACAATGGTTACCATCTTCAACTATTACTGTATATGTATCTGCAAATACACTTTCATATACCATCGAAGTGATAGTAGGGTACTCCCTGGTACTACTTTTTACTGATTTAATATTAAACACCTCATTACCACCTTGGGCTGTTGCAACAATTTTGCCATTTTCGACACCTATGCAAGCCGATTCGGAAACAAGACTATTTATTTTTACTTCTTTTGGTTGATTAGTATAAGTAACTAATCCGTCTTCGTCATCTTCTGGATTATCATACAGGAATGGTGCAGAATAATAACATCCTTCTGCATCTTTAAAAGTGACCTGCCAATAACTTCCGAAGTTAACATCCGTCAACTCCGCCCCCAAAACAGTTCTTGATGGCATTGTTAGCCATTCATAACTGTCATATAAACCTGCTCCACCGCTTGGCACAGCCTTTACATTAATGGGATCCATATAACATGTTGCCGGTTTTGTAATATCCATAGCCACGATAAATGCTTGAGGACCAAGAGGATGCGATTTTTGGGTCAAACCACCATCATACGTAACTACATAATTTCCTGACCGGAGATCATCCTCATCAAAGAAATATTCTATCCCTGACTGGCATTCCGTTTTGTAAAATTGTGCTTGAACGCCTTTCCCTGATAATAACACATCAAGGTTCGTGATTTTTATAACAAATTTACCAGGAATATTCTTTACCTTGACACCAATAATGCCATTCGTTAATTTATCCTCATCTGTTAAATCTTCGGCACTGTTCCAAGGACAAGAAGGGGTCTGAATAGTTCTTATTTCAATATTATCTGTACCATCTTTCCCTTCATTCAAGTTGCGTATGGAAATTGTCTTGGAATTATAATTCTGATTTTCTCCAACAAAAATATTGTCAACGAAATTCTTTCTAAACAACATCTCTGAACCATCAGCCTTCACGGTCAATTTTTCGGCTGAGCTGGTATTCCACTTATCGCACACAATTGTGGATTTTTCAATATTAAGTCTAGAGGCTTTCTCGTTTGCCGTAAAATCAGCACACTCCATTTTGTAGCCGTTGATGTTCAACGAGCCTGCATTAAGGGTTATGTTGCCTTCGGTTGTCAAATCGGATGTCAAAGTCCAACGGCCGCCATCAATGACAATGTCGGCAATCAGTTCTGTAGGCAGATTAACATTGCCGCCATCACCCGAAAGTACCAACTCGCCGCGCAGCTTACCAAAGTCAACCTTATTGTCAACATCGATTGAGCCCTTCACTGCAAGTCCTGTCTTGCCAGAGAAGATGAAATCGGCATTTGAGGCCTTCAGCTCTGCTACTGTGACATTTTCGCCCACCGTGACAGTATTCCTACTACCGCTGAACGAGTTTTCATCGAACACTACACTTGTTCCTGATTCCGGCACTGTTGCGCCCGGCTCGCCTCCCGATACGGTTGCCCAGTGGCTCGCATCTGCCCACTTGCCGCTTCCGCCAACCCAGAATCTCGACTCTTGACCGAATAGTTGCGCTGCAACTAATAAAATCGATACGGTAAAAATGTGTCTCTTCATAACCTATATTATTGAAGTGTTGCTATTCTTTTTCTGCTCCATTCACATTTGTGTATTAAAAGCGCATAAAAGTAATTTTTTTTATTTCCACCTTTTTTTTTGTTTGATAATCCGACAATAATAGGCGGTTAATACACAAAAAAAAGGGTTGACGCCTTTTAGCACCACTCATTGCTTGCCCCTCATACCCTTTCCGGATATGCCTAATCACGACAAATCATGCGCTATTTGGCTTATGCAAATATGCACTTTTTTCACTATGATAGCCATTGCAGAACTTTTTTTTAACAATAATGTGTTAAATAAAACCTCCCGCACACATCCAATAGATTTATTCATTTGAATCACAATAAGATATTGCATTTGTTTGACGATTCTTCACTACCATGAGCATGTACATCGATGTCACAAATCAGCCATAAAGACATCTTTAACACCATAACAATTTGATTATATTGCATTTAAATCAAATGTTACTCCTATTCCTAATTCATAAATTCTAATTCCTAACTTTTATATACTTTTGCACCGTTTTTTTGGAAAACACATTTACACAATATAATAATGGATAAAAATTCTTGGATTGGCCTACTGTTGATTATGGCCATCTTGTTTGGGTGGAGTTTCTTTACACGCCCGTCGGAAGAGCAGATTCAGCGCGAGCGCGCACGCCGCGATTCAATCGCACGTGTCGAACAACTGCGCCAACTCGACCTTGAGATGCAAAAAACGCAAGCCGCTGAGCAGGCACAAATCATTTCGCCCAAAGCATCTGATTCGGCTGCAAGCGAGATGCTCCGCAACCAATATGGCGATTTTGCCGTTTGCGCCGCAGGTGAGCGCGAGTTCTACACCGTTGAGAACAACCTGATGAGCGTTAAGTTCACCAACCTTGGCGGACGCATCGCATCAGTCACTCTGAAAGAGTACGAATCGTTCGACTCGCTGCCAGTGGTGCTCTTCGATGGCGACTCAACCATCTTCGGTCTCAGTTTCTTCGCGCAGAACCGCCTTATCGAGACTGGCAAACTCTTCTTCACACCATCATCTAACTTCACGACAGCAAAAGTTGAGAACGACTCGCTTACCATCGGCTTCACGCTCGACCTCGGCGACAACCGCTCACTGGAATATGTTTACACCATTAAACCAAATAGTTACGTTGTAGGCTTCAACATCAAGATGCACAATCTCGACAAACTGGTGCCAGCCAACCTGGGCTACCTCACTCTCAACTGGGAGTCGTACATCAGACAGCAGGAGAAGGGCGTGAAATGGGAAACGATGAACTCGACCATTGCCTATCGCTACTTCAACGACGATGTGGAGCAACTCGGCGATGGTGACTCTGACAGTGAGAACGTCAACAGCCGCCTGCATTGGGTATCGTTCAAGCAGCAGTTCTTCAACTCAACGCTGATTGCAAAAGACGGTTTCGCCAACGCAGTGCTCAAACAAGAGAAATTGTTGACACCTAAATATTTACGTCATTATACTGCCGACCTGTCGCTTCCATACGAAGGCCACGCCGAAGAGAATTTCGATATGGAGATGTTCTTCGGGCCGAACCACTTCAAGACACTTAAGGCCTTGGATATCGACCTTCAAAACATCATTCCGCTGGGCCGCAGCATCTTCCGCTGGGTGAATGTGGGCATTGTGATTCCTGTGTTCAACCTGCTCGGCCGCTTCATCGACAATTACGGCATTATCATTCTGATTCTGACCATCTTAATCAAGTTGGTTTTGTTCCCTCTCACCTACAAATCGTATAAATCGACAGGTATGATGAGCGCCCTGAAACCCGAAATCGACAAACTGAACGAGAAATATCCGAAACAAGAAGACGCCATGAAGAAGCAGCAGGCGATGATGGACCTCTACAAACGCGCTGGCGTGAACCCGATGGGCGGCTGTCTGCCGATGCTGCTGCAGATGCCTCTGCTCATCGCAATGTTCCGATTCTTCCCAGCCTCAATCGAGTTGCGCCACGAGAGTTTCCTCTGGGCCGACGACCTCTCGACCTACGACGCCATCCTCAACCTGCCATTCAGCATTCCTTGGTATGGCGACCACGTGAGCCTCTTCTGTCTGCTGATGACCATTGTCAACATCATCTACATCAAGATGAGCAATCAGGCCAACGCCAGCGGTCAGCAGATGCCAGGTATGAAAATGATGATGTATATGATGCCAGTGATGATGCTCTTCTGGTTCAACGATTACGCCGCAGCCTTGAGTTACTACTACTTCGTGTCGCTGCTCATCACCATTGTGCAAACCTACATTATCAAGCGCTCAATCAATCCTGAAGAAGTGCTCAACCGCCTGAAAACGGCCAAAGTGCAGAAGGCTCCGACCAAGTCGCGATTCCAGCAGCGCCTTGAAGAAGCCGCTAAGAAACGCGGAGTTAAGTTGCCGAAATAATTCTATAACAGTTAGATAACAATCAAAACAGACCGTCAGCAATGTGAGTTGGCGGTCTTTTTTTGCGTATAGCCAGCAAATCAGGACATTTTGACTATATTTGGGTATTGTATTATTAAAAATCTATTAAACTACATTTTACATGGAAATTGATGAACAAGATTTGAAATGGGGACTTGAGTTTATTGTCGGGACCTGGAAGATTGACTACATCGTGAATTTCTGGTCAGATAACCTTGAACACATACCTGTAGCAAAGTTTAAATCGCCCGATGGAAAGAAATATAACGGAATAACCTTTGAATTTTTCGAAGACCACAGACTCATCATGAAAGACTCTGTGACCAAAAAGAGTGTGGAAAGCACTTGGGAGCAAACTGGAAGCACCCAATTCCATTATGCCTTGAACGGCTTTTTCGACCTTTCTGACGGTGTTGATGCCGAAAATGTTGAAACTTTAGAGGTGTTTGACGGCTATTTGGCGCTCCCGCTCGGATTCATCAGCGCAGGAATGAAAAAGACCAAAAAAGGAAAAATAACAAAAGCCCCTGATATTGGCGACCTCGAACCGTCGGCTGATGATTTGAAGATGAACGATATTGTCGGCAAATACAAGATTGTGAAGTCGTTGGCCATGGTTGGCGATAATTTTGACATGTACACCCGCGAGGAAGCTTTGGCCGATGCCAACAAACGCAAAGCCGCTGGCGAAATTGATGACCACGAATTGTGGGAAAGCGTTTTGTGCATGTTCGACAGTGTTATCGAATTCACTGCCGACCATCAAGTGAAGATATTCACGCCGATACCTCCGTATGCCAGCAAAAAGGAGATTGACGAGGCCGTGGCTTCGGGCGAAATCACCATTGTCGACGGAATGATTGACTCGGGCGACAATTACGAGTGGAAGGCTGTGAACGGTACCTATTACTACGATTCGCGCGAAGAAGCAGAGATTATGGGCGAGAAAGTTTCGCCATGGAAAAAACTCGAACCCGACAGCGACGGCCTGATTAACTTTGAGCCGTTCGTGATAAAAAAGATTTGATTATCAATGTCATATTGGAAGATGCCGACGGACTATTCTGTCGGCATTTTCTTTGCACAGCAACTACTTATTGTTGAACTGGTTCATTATGCCAGGAACGCCAACAAAAGGCAGTTGCTGCACGGCCTGGCAGCAAAGGTTGACGCGCTCATCGATTTTGGCTTGCTCCTCATCGGTCCACTGGCCGAGCACGAAATCGACCTGATGACCGCGAGAGAACTCGTTGCCGATGCCGAAACGCATACGCGCAAAATCGGTGGTTGAGAGCGATTCGGCAATGTTTTTCAATCCGTTATGGCCGCCATCGCTGCCACGCTCACGGATGCGTATCTTGCCGAAAGGCAGAGCCAAATCGTCGCAAATGATGAGAAGATGGTCGAGCGGAATTTTCTCCTGCTGCATCCAGTAGGCCACAGCCTTTCCGCTCAAATTCATGTAAGTGGTTGGCTTGATGAGAATAAAAGTGCGGCCGCGCGATTTCATCTCCGCGCGATAGGCGTGACGAACCTCGCTAAAAGCAGTATTGGACGCCTTAGCCAAGGCATCCAATACTTTAAATCCTATGTTGTGGCGGGTGTTGTCGTATTCAGCGCCGATGTTGCCCAGCCCTACAATCAGATATTTCACCGCTCAAATTATTTTGCGTCAGCGGCAGCAGCGTCAGCATTCATGGCTGCACGAGTCATCTTAACTGTGGCAACCACAATGTTTTTAGCCTCAAGAATTTCGAGACCGTCGAAACTCAAATCCTGAATTTTGATTGCCTTGCCAAGACCAAGGTTGGTAACGTCAATCTCAAGAATGTCAGGAAGTTTCTCAATCAGACCTTTAACGCGGATTTTGCGGATTTTCAGCACCAGTTTACCACCCTGGCGAACGCCTTCGGCCAGACCGTTAAGTTTAACTGGCAATGCGATAGAAACAGGTTTCTTGTCGCTAACTTCAAGGAAGTCGATGTGCTCGATGGCGTCAGATACGCAGTTGTACTGAACGTCCTTCAGAACAGCCTTGCAAGCCTTTCCGTCGATTACAAGGTCAACAATGTAGATGTTCGGAGTGTAAATCAGACCACGAAAAGCCTCAACAGGGGCTGAAAAGTGGGTTACTGACTCGCCGCCGTACACTACGCAAGGAACCTGTCCGTTTTTGCGAAGTTCGCGTGTTGCCTTTTTGCCAAGGTCTGAACGAACAGAACCTTTAATCTCAATAGTTTTCATTCTAATAAATTTATGTGCTACTTGCGACTGAGTCGCCCATTGCACGTTAGACAATAAAAATTTTAAGCGGCGCAAAGGTAGAAAAATATGTGTTTGGTGCAACAGCCGCCAACTTTATTATTTTTGGGGCAGATTTGATGAACTGTTTTTTCGCACAGATGACACAGAAAACACTGATTTACATAGTTTTTGTTTCTAACCGATTATAGCAGATTCAATCAGAATAAGCCATCGGTTAATCTGATCGAATCGGTTAGAGTATATCAACATTTCTGTGAACAGATTTGTTATCGGGCTGTGTATTCTGTGTAATCAGTGTGATATTTGAAATGATTATGACCGACACCGAACTAAAACGATTCCTTGACAGCCAGGCCGCGCGGTTCGACTGCGTGGACTTCATTGCCGAAGACCCGATTTCGATTCCGCACCGCTGCAGCCGTCCCGACGATATTGCCATTGCTGGATTTCTGGCCGCAACCATTGCGTGGGGGCAGCGCAAGAGCATTGTAAAATCGGCTAACCAACTCATCAACTGGATGGACGGCGCGCCGCACGATTTCATCACAAACTGCACCGAAGCCGACTTGCAGCCGTTTGAAAAGTTCGTTTACCGCACCTTCAACGGCACCGACTGCACCACTTTTCTGCGCTCGCTGCACAATATATATATGAATCACGGCGGATTGGAACAGGTTGTAACTGAAGGATTTAAATCATCAGGCTCGATACGCGGTGCACTGTCGCATTTTTATCAGGTTTTCTTCGAGATTGACCATCAGCACCGCACCGAGAAGCATTTGGCCAACCCCGACAAAGGTTCGGCGTCGAAGCGGATGAATATGTATCTGCGCTGGATGGTGCGGCAGAGCGGCACGGGTGTCGATTTTGGCATTTGGAAGAATATTCCGCAGTCGGCATTGTGCATTCCGCTCGATGTGCACGTAGGCAATGTCTCGCGGCAGTTGGGACTGCTCACACGCAAGCAGAACGACTGGCAAGCCGTTGAAGAACTCACCGCCCGCCTACGTCAGTTCTGCCCCGAAGACCCTGTGAAATACGATTTTGCGCTGTTCAGTTTAGGTGTGAATAATTTAGAAATTAGGATTTAGGAATTAGGATATGATTCACAATGTAATGATGTGGCGCGCCGCGTCTCTACAAACGATTCACCGATTAACCAATTAAACGATTCACCAAATAATGAGCAACAACTACTTCTGTTTCAAGCAATTCGCCGTTGTGCAAGACAACGCATCGATGAAAGTTGGCACCGATGGTGTGCTTTTGGGTGCGTGGTGCAGTTGCGCTGGAGCGCGCCGTGTGCTCGATGTGGGCACAGGCACAGGGCTGATTGCCATTATGGCAGCGCAGCGGTCAGAAGCGCAAGTGGCTGCCGTTGAGATTGACAGCCAGGCGTGCATTGATGCCGTGACAAACATCGGCAACTGCCCATGGGCCGACCGCATCGAACTTTTCAACCTTTCGGTTCAGGAATTTGCTGCCGACTGCCCTGACCATTTCGACTTGATTGTCAGCAATCCGCCGTTTTTCAGCAACTCGCTCAAAGCACCAAGCCAAGGCCGCGCCCTTGCCCGCCACGACGATACTCTACCCGTTGCCGACCTATTCAATTGCGCCGTCCAACTGCTGACTGATAATGGCCGCCTGTCGGTAATTATTCCTGTGGACCGCCTCGACGATTACGATTCCGAGGCCGCCCTTCACGGCTTACGCCCCGTCCGCCGCGCTATGGTTCGTCCCAATCCTAATTCGCCTTTCCACCGCGCAATGGTGGAATATGGTTACGGCGAATCATACACCACTGACGAAATTATCACAATCGAAACTGATGAGCACGGCGTTTACTCGCTTGAATATATTGCACTTACGCGGGATTTTTATTTGAAATTCTGACGGGATAAACCACAAAAAAGCGCGGAATCATCCGCGCCTTTTTGTATCAAAATCAATAATTTCTACCTATTAAATAAACTTATCGCCCGTCTTGGTCTTGATGTCGTTCACAATAACCTTCACTGTCTGCTCTTCGTCCTTGTCGCAGATGAGCAATGCATCGGGAGTGTCAACAACGATATAGTTGGTAAGCCCTTGCACAACAACAAGTTTTTCTTTCGGAGCATACACAATCGAGCGGTTGGTGTTGTAGAGCAGCACATTGTCGCCGCCAACCACGTTTTGCTCGTTGTTTTTGGGGCGGTTCTCGTAGAGCGATGTCCACGTTCCCAAATCGGACCAGCCAAAGTGTGAACCCAAAACAGCCACATTGTCAGCCTTTTCCATCACACCGTAGTCGATAGAAATGTTCGGGCAGACAGGATAAATTTGGCCGATGGCATCTTCCTCATCGTCAGTGTTGAACAGTTCCGACTTGCTGTTGAACAGATTGTAAACCTCTGCCAGATGTTTCTTGAAGGCTGCCTGAATCGATTTCAGCGACCAAAGGAAAATGCCTGAATTCCAATAGAATTCGCCACTTTCAACAAAGAATTTCGCAAATTCAAGATTCGGCTTCTCGGTAAAGGCTTTCACGCGCTTCAGGTCGGCAATGTTGTTGAAGTTGATTGCCTCGTCGAACTGAATGTAGCCGTAGCCCGTGTCGGGGCGGGTGGGCTGAATGCCGAGAGTGAGCAGATTATCGTTGTTGGCCACAAAATCGAAACCGTTTTTGATGGTTTCGATGAACATCTCGTCGTTCAGAATCAGATGGTCCGATGGCGCCACAACAATGCAGGCGTCGGGGTTCATCTGCTGAATGCGGAAGTTGGCGTAAGCAATGCAAGGTGCGGTGTTGCGGCGTGCAGGCTCAAGCAGAATCTGCGATGCGCTAATCTGCGGCAGTTGTTTGAGTGTCAAATCTTTATATTCGGCACTCGTGACAATGAAGACGTTCTGCGGCGGCACAATCTTTGTGAAACGCTCGAAAGTGAGTTGCAGCAACGATTTGCCAATTCCCAATATATCAATGAATTGCTTCGGGTACGATGAACGGCTCACTGGCCAAAAGCGTGTTCCCGCTCCGCCAGCCATTATCACGCAGTATAAGTTCTGGTTCATAATTATTTGTTTTTTAGCGATATATAGTAATATAAGTTGTGTTCACAAATCTCTCAAATCCAAATTCGAATATAAACATTAAACGCAAACGAAAAAACTTTTAGTGTGAGTTTGAAGTTTATTTCCGCCTTCCACTAAAAAAAACTTTCGCTTAACTAAAAAAAATAGTTGCACGTAATAAAATTTTAGTTACTTTAGCGGTATCGAAATTAAATCGTCTGTTATGGAGAAGATTACGAAGAAGGAAGAAGAAGTGATGAACCTGTTTTGGGAGCACGGGCCGATGTTTGTGCGCGACCTGGTGGAGTGCTACCCCGACCCGAAACCACACTTCAACACCATATCTACAATGGTGCGCGCGCTCGAGAGCAAAGGTTATGTCGACCACAAATCGTACGGGCCCACGTATCAGTATTTTGCAGCGGTCAGCCGCGACGAGTTCGGCAAGCAGACGCTGCGCGGAATCATCGGCAAATATTTCCATAACTCGTACCGCAGCGCCGTTTCGGCACTGGTGAGCGAGGAGGATATTTCAGTCGATGAACTTAAAGAATTAATCAGTCAAATCGAAAAACAGTAACGCTATGGATGCCATTGTTTACAGCCTGAAAGTGTCGGTGTTTCTGATTGCTTTCTACTTGATGTTCAAATCGTTGATGAGCCGCGAGACTCTTCACCGCGCCAACCGCTACTTGATTTTAGGCTCAATCGGCCTGTCGTTCGCGCTGCCTTTGTGGCACATCACTCTCAACTCGACAAGCAGCGCTGCGGGCGGCCACACAATCGCCCAATCGGTGGTTATGCTTCAGGAGGTGATTGTTGGCGGCGGCGCCCCGAGCCAAACGTTCGACTGGCGAGTGCTGGCTGTGGCGGTCTTCTATACGGGCATCGGCATATGCCTTCTGCGTATGATTATATCAATTATGGGAGTGCTGCGCATCATCCGCCGTGGCGAGCGACAGACTCTGCCCGATGGCACTGTGCTGGTCATAACCGACGATGAGCAGGCACCATTCAGTTGGATTAAATATATCATTATCAATAGGAAAGACCACGACGAGAACCTTCAGGAGATTCTCACTCACGAGCAGGCGCATATCCGCTGCCGCCACTCAATCGATGTGCTTGTATGCGACGTGCTCTGCTGCCTTCAGTGGTTCAATCCTGCAATGTGGCTGCTGCGCCGCGAGTTGTGCGCTGTCCACGAGTACGAGGCCGACAAGGCCGTTCTTGATTCAGGCATTAATGCAAAACAATATCAAATTCTATTAATTAAGAAAGCTGCTGGCGGGAAGTGGTATTCAATCGCCAACAGCTTCAATCACAGTAAACTTAAATATCGAATAACTATGATGTCACGTAAAAAATCGTCAGGCTGGACAATGGCCAAGGCGCTGTATGTCCTGCCGATTGCGGCTTTCGCTGCAATTGCTTTCGCCAACTGCTCAAAAACCGAAGGCGAAATTACAAAAAATCCTGATTTGCAGAATTTGGAAAAAATGCCCGCCGACCAATACAATCAGATTCTTGAATTGATGGGTGGAGAAGTGAAAGAAGATATGTTGGTTTTCAATTATGAAGATGCAACTGGCGAAATGACCGTTACTTCTATGAGTCCTGACGGAACAGTCAGACCTGTATCTGATGAAGAGTTGGAAAAGATGCGGGTTCCTGATGATATTGTTGTAGAAGAATTAATTGAAGAAAGCGAAAAGGATTTTGATAACGATCAAGTCTTTATGTTAGTTGAAGAAATGCCCGAATTTCCTGGAGGAGATTTGGAACTGCGCAAATTCATTGCCGAAAACGTTAAATACCCTGCAGAAGCCAAAGAGAAGAAAATTAAAGGCAAGGTTTTCGTTCAGTTTGTGATAAACAAGGATGGTAATGTTGAAGATGTGAAGTTGGCCAGAGGAGTCGACCCATTACTCGATGAGGCGGCAATGGATGTTGTGAAATCGCTTCCGCAATGGAAACCTGGAAGGCAGCGCGGACAAAATGTAAAAGTGTCTTTTACCGTTCCAATCAATTTCCAACTTGACTAGAAGCCCAACAACTAACCAACTATATAACAGCGTTTTGCATAATGCCAAGGCTCGCGCAAGCGGGCCTTTTTAAAACACTAAACTCTTAACATTATGAAACCACTAATGACCATTCTTCTTGCGCTCACGCTGACGGCGACGGCCGCAGCCCAAACGCGCTTTGAGCCGCTCACCGCCGAGGCTACAGCCATTGTGGCCCGTGGCGATTCGTGCCAACTGATGAACGACACTCACAACTCGCTGCTTTTCTACGAGCAGGCGCGACGGCTGGTGTTCAACGACACGGTGCTCTACAAACTCGCGCAGACAAATTTCCGTCGCGGGCAGTTCAACCAATGCCTTGCCCTGACCGACACTCTGCTGGCCGACACTCTCACCTATCAGCCGCTGAAACTGCGCTACAACTGCCTTCAAAAGATGTCGGCCGACGACTCGCTTCGCATTGAGTGCGCACGGCAAATTATCGGCATCAATCCGCTCGACGCTGCTGTTATCACCGATATTGCCACATATTTCAACGGCAATCAGCAAGCCGACAGCGCCATTGCCTACTGCAATCTGTATCGTACCATCGACTCAACCAACCAATTGGTAAACAAACAGTTGGGACGGGCACTTTTTATAAAGAAGGATTATTATCCCGCTCTCGACCTTTTCTTGGATGCCTTCCGCAACGGCGACCAGAATCCTGCTTTGCTCTTCTACATTGGCCGCACATACGAGTGCTGCAGCATTCCCGAGCGCGCCCATGAGTATTTGCTGATGGCCGCCGAGGGGTCGTATTTTACGAGCCTGCCCGTTGTGAAGGCTCTGGCGCGGGTGTCGGCAAGCAGCGTGAAGTACCGCGATGAGGTGCTCGATTATACCCAGATAGCCTTCGATCTTTGTCAAGCCGATTCAGCGTCGATGGCGGAGATTTACCGTTATCGTGCGAAATTCTACGGCAGTTACCACCACGATTATCGGAAAGATTCAGCCAAATGGGCGATTTGCCAAAAGAACAGCATTAAAATGCTGAAAAAGAGCCTTGAATACGAGCCGTCGATAGAAGCGCAGTTCGAAATTGCCACAACCTACAACAGTCTTAACGACCTTGAGCAGGAGAAACTATGGCTGGAGAAAGTGGCCGCCTGGCCGCGCAGTAAATCAAACGCCGAGTATATCCGCTATGCCGAGTTGCGACTAATCAGCATTCGGGAGGAGAAGTTTTTTAAGGGCGATAAGTTGGAAAGTGTTGTTGTTGAGGATTAGATTAATCTGAAAATCAATTTAAAACGGTCGGTATCGGACTAAAACGATGCCGACCGTTTTTTGTTATTTTCCGTTCGTCATCAAGAAATTAACAATCACCCCCGAAAATGGGAAGTTATCAACAATGGTGTAAAAAAGTGGGCAAAAGTGTATCGAAGTGGGAATTTTCAACTTATTTTGCGATGTTCAAACGTTTGAGATGGCAAATTTTATTGGCGATTACCGTTGCAAGGTCGATGCAAAAGGCCGAATCTTGTTCCCTGCAGGGTTGAAAAAACAACTCGATGCAAGCGGTAACTGCTTTGTTATCAAGAAAGATTTGTTTGAACAATGCTTGGTGATGTACACATCTGCCGAATGGGAAAGGCAGAACGAAATCATCCGCAGCCAAATCAACCCGTTCAACAAGGAGCACAACCGATTCCTGCGCGGATTCTACCGCGGAACGGCCGAAATCGAACTCGATAACAACGGCCGCCTGCTGCTTCCGAAGCGTCTGCTCGACGAAGTGGGCATCGACAAGGACATTGTGCTGTCGGGACAGGATACGAAGATTGAACTTTGGGCTGACAGCCGATACGATGCTATGGCGGAAGACGAGAATGAGTTTGCCGCCTTGGCCGAAAAGATTATGAAGGGCACGTCAAATGCGGGGGAATAATGGAAGCATATCACACACCAGTCTTGCTGCAAGAGAGCGTTGACGGACTGAAAATCAATCCGAAAGGCATTTATGTTGACTGCACGTTTGGCGGCGGCGGACACTCGCGCGAGATTCTGTCGCGGCTGGGTGCCGACGGGCGGCTGATTGCTTTCGACCAGGACGCCGAAGCCCTTGCCAACCGCCCCGATGACAACCGCCTGACGCTGGTTCACGGCAATTTCAAATACTTGAGCAACTACTTGCGCTTTGAAGGCGCGCCGCAGGTTGACGGCATTCTGGCCGACCTTGGCGTTTCGGGCCACCACTTCGACAGCGAGACGCGCGGTTTCTCGTTCCGATTTGACAGCCCGCTCGATATGCGGATGAACCAGCAGGCCGACTTCTCGGCACAGGACATTGTGAACAACTACTCGGTTGACCAACTGGCATCGATTTTCAGAATGTACGGCGAACTTGACAACGCGGGCCGCGTGGCCTGGCTGATTGACGGCTATCGCAAACAGCAGAAAATAAAGACTGTAGGGCAACTGAAGGAAGCCATCGCGCAAGCGACACCGCAAAAAGCGGCCACAAAATTCCTGGCAAAGGTGTTTCAGGCGCTGCGCATTGAGGTGAACCACGAGATGGACGCATTGCGCGAGATGCTCGAGCAGACAGCCGATGTGATTAAACCTGGCGGCAAACTGGTGATAATCACCTACCACTCGCTTGAGGACCGACTGGTGAAGAACTATATGAAGAACGGCAAGTTCGACGGTCAGGCTGAAAAAGACCTGTACGGCAACGTGAATGTGCCTTTCAAGATGGAAAACCACAAGGTTATAATTCCTGACAATCAGGAACTTGACGAGAACAGCCGCTCACGCAGCGCGAAATTGAGAATCGCTGAAAAACTTTGAAAAATGGCAAAACAGGAGAGCAAAATATCGATTAAGGGCTTTATGAGCGGAAACTTTCTGGGAGGCGAGGGCTTTCTGAAACAGTTGCCGTTCATCGGCTATCTGGCTCTGCTGGGAGTTATTTACATATCAATCCACTTTTACGCCGAAAAGGTTTTGCGCGAGACTCAAAAGATTGAAAAAGAACTACATGAGATGCGCGCCGAGTCGATAACCCGCGCATCGGACCTGATGACGAAAAGCAAGCAATCGGAGGTTTTGAACCTTGTGAAGCAATACAATTTGGGACTTGAGGAAGCAGTGACTCCCCCACAACAGATAATAGTTGATAGATAAATGGCAGTGAAGAACATTAAAGACGGCATTGAGAAGCGATTCGGGGTGGTGTACCTGTTCACCGCGCTGTTTGCTGTTGGTGTGCTCGGACGCATTGCCTGGCTCGACATTTTCCAGCACGACAAATGGATAAGCCGAATCAACGAGTCGCAGAAGGAGATTGCCATTGAGCCTAACCGCGGCGACATCTGCGCTGCCGACGGACAGAGCCTTCTGGCGACATCGGTGCCATATTACGAGGTTCGGCTCGACACCAAAGCGGTGAACAGCGATGTGTTTGCCAAAAATGTTGACTCACTTGCACTGCGGCTTTCACGCCTCTTCCGCGACCGCAGCGAACTTGAATACAAAAACGCACTTGTGGCCGCACGCAACCGCGGCGACCGCTACTATCTGATTCGCAAGCGCGTCAACTTTGTGCAACTCAAAGAGTTAAAGACATTTCCGTTGTTCCGTCTGGGACAATTCAAGGGCGGTGTCATATATAAAAAGGAGAACATGCGAGTGCGTCCGTTCCAATCGCTTGCCGCAAGAACCATTGGTTATGAGGGACTTGGAGGCGTGAAGGTTGGCATTGAAGGTGCCTACGACAAGGAACTGTCGGGCGAGAAGGGATACTTCATCGGACAGCGCATTCCTGGCGGCTACTACGTACCAATCAACGACGATGAGCAGGTGGACCCGAAGGACGGCTACGATGTAATCACGACCATCGATATAAACATTCAGGACGTGGCTCACAGCGCGCTTGAGAACCAGTTGAAGAAGCACGGCGCCAAATACGGCACAGCCATCCTGATGGAAGTGGCCACGGGCGACATCAAGGCCATTGTAAATCTGACAAAAGACGACGTTTCGGGCAAGTATATGGAATCGTACAACTACGCCGTGGGAACGCGCACAGAGCCAGGCTCGACAATGAAACTGCCGTCGCTGATGGCAGGGCTCGAGGACGGCTACTTCGACCTTGACGACTCGGTGGACACGGGCAACGGCAAGTGGAAGGTTTACGACCTGACCATCTCGGACACGAAAAAAGAGGGACACGGAAAAATATCTGTAAAACACGTATTTGAAGTGTCGTCGAACATCGGCGTGGCCAAACTAATAACCGAAAGTTACGGCAAAGACCCGATGAAATTCGTGAACCGCCTGCGCAATATGTCGCTGACGGCACCGCTGGAACTCGACATCCAGGGCGGCCGCGACGGCTACGTGAAAGACCCGACGGACAAACTGTGGTCGGGTGTGTCGCTGGCGCAGATGGCCTACGGCTACGAGACCGAGTTCACACCGCTGAACATTCTGACGTTCTACAACGCGGTGGCCAACAACGGCAAGATGATGCGTCCGAGGTTTGTGAAAAAGATTGTGAATCACGGACAAACGGTGCGCACAATCCCGACAGAAGTCATCAATCCGTCAATCTGCTCACGCGAGACCATCCGCAAGGCGCAAGAGATGCTCTGCGGCGTGGTTGAGAACGGCACGGCGAAGAATATGCGCAACTCGAACTACAAAATCGCAGGAAAGACTGGTACGGCGCAGTTGAACCAGAACGGAACCTACCGCTATCAGGGCCGCGTGGCTTATCAGGCTTCGTTCTGCGGATATTTTCCCGCCGACGACCCGAAATACTCGTGCATTGTGGTTGTGAACGCCCCGACAAGCGGCGTTTACACGGGCAACTGGGCGGCTGGTCCTGTGTTCAAGGAAATTGCCGACAAGGTTTACTCAACCCAACTTAATCTGCACAAAGACAAGCAGATGATTCCGTTGGCCGAAGCCAAAGACCGCGTGCCTGTGTCGAAGAGCGGTTACTACATCGAGACGAAATATGTGATTGACAAACTCGACGTGCCGTTTGAGTTTGCTGGCAGCAAATCGGAATGGGTGAGCACCAACAAAACCGATTCGACGATAAAGATTTCGAGCCGCACAATTACCCAAAACACAGTGCCTTACGTGATTGGAATGGGTGCAAAAGACGCCATCTTCATTCTTGAGAACGCGGGAATGTCGGTGTCGATTGTGGGGCGCGGAATGGTGACGCAACAATCGTTGCGGGCTGGCGATGTTTTCAGAAAAGGCGATAAGATAATTTTAACTCTATCATAATGGAACTCAATAAGTTATTTGAAGATATAAAGGTTAAGCAGTGGATTGGCGACAAGAACGTCACCATTTCGGACATTGCCGCCGACTCACGCAAAGTGCAGAAAAACAGTCTGTTCATTGCCGTGCGCGGTGTGAACATCGACGGACACAAGTTTATTGGGCAGGTGGTTGATGCTGGCGCATCGGTTGTGGTGTGCGAGGAAGCGCCCGAAAACCAACCGAAAAGCGTGCTATTTGTGGTTGTCGAGAACTCGGCAATCGCGCTCGGGCAATTGGCTTCGAACTGGTACGGACGTCCGTCGGAAAACCTGAAACTGGTGGGCATCACGGGCACCAACGGCAAGACCACAACCGTGACTCTGCTGCACCGAATGGCAACGCAACTGGGCTACAAGGCTGGCCTGCTCTCGACGGTGCGCAACATTGTGGGCACGCGCGAGGTTGAGGCCACACAGACAACGCCCGACCCGCTGCAACTGCACCGCCTGCTGGCCGAAATGGTCGAGATTGGCTGCGACTACTGCTTTATGGAAGTGAGTTCGCACGCCGCACATCAGCATCGCATTGCAGGGCTGAAGTTTGCGGGCGCCATCTTCTCGAACCTGACGCAAGACCATCTGGACTATCACAAGACCTTTGCCGACTACCGCGACGCGAAGAAAATGTTCTTCGACGGGCTTGGCGCCGACGCCTTCGCGCTTGTGAACGCCGACGACCGCAACGGCCTGTTTATGCTGCAGAACTGCGCCGCAAGCAAGCACACCTACGCGCTTCAGAAAATGGCCGATTTCCGCGCCAAAGTGCTGGAATCGAGTTTCGAAGGAATGCAACTCGAGATTGACGGCGTTGAGGTTTGGACAAGTTTTGTGGGCCGATTCAACGCCTACAACCTGCTGGCGGTTTACTCGGCTTCGGTTCTTCTGGGCTTCGACAAGACCGAAGTGCTGACCGTTTTGAGCAAACTCGGCTCGGTTGACGGACGGTTCCAATGCCTACGCTCGAAAAGCGGCAAAACGGCCATTGTGGACTACGCTCACACGCCCGATGCTATTGAAAATGTGCTGAATACGATAAAAAATGTTACCGACGGCAACCATCAGATTATAACCGTGACGGGCGCTGGCGGCAACCGCGACAAAACCAAGCGCCCGATTATGGCGGCCATTGCCACCGAGTTGAGCGACAAGGTGATACTGACGTCGGACAATCCGCGCAACGAGCGCCCCGAAGACATCATTGCCGATATGAAGGCTGGCGTGCAACCCGCTTACGCACAGCGCGTTCTGTGCATAACCGACCGCACCGAGGCCATCCGCACGGCGTGTATGCTGGCGCAGACGGGCGATGTGGTGCTGGTGGCTGGCAAGGGCCACGAGACCTATCAGGAAGTGAACGGCGTGAAGCACCATTTTGACGACCGCGAGGTGATTAAACAAATTTTTGACGAGGAATAAAGATGCTGTACTACTTTTTTGAATATCTGCAATCGTTCGATTTCCCTGGCGCAGGAATGTTCCACTACGTGTCGTTCCGCGCGATTCTGGCGCTGGTGATTTCGCTGCTTTTCTCGATGTGGATGGGCCGCAAGTTCATCGACTTTATGAAGAGCCGCAAGCACATTGAGGCTGCCCGCGACGCCGAGACCGACCCCTACGGCGTGCAGAAAAAAGGCGTTCCGTCGATGGGCGGCGTGGTGATTGTGGCGGCCATTGTGATTCCGTCGCTGCTGCTCTGTCAACTCGACAATATCTACGTTATTCTGCTGATTATTACCGCCTTGTGGTTCGGCACTCTGGGCTTTATCGACGATAAAATCAAACTTGGCGGCAACAAAGACGGTATGAAACCGCTGCACAAACTAATCGGGCAGACGGTGCTTGGCTGCGCGGTTGGCATCGCCCTGTGGCAAAGTCCGCAAGCCGTTGTGTGCGAGACCGTTACCGAAAAGATTGTGAACGACAAGGTGGTGTACGAGAAGAGCGAGGCCCGCAAATCGACCGTCACCACGGTGCCGTTTGTGAAAAACAACAACCTTGACTATTACGAGGCGTTTGCCTGGCTCAAGAACGGCAAGGCCAAACGCGCCTGCGGCTGGATTCTGTTCATAATTGTCACCACGTTTGTGATTGCGGCCGTGTCGAACGGCGCCAACCTGAACGACGGAATGGACGGAATGTGCGCTGGCAACTCGGCCATCATCGGCACGGCGCTGGGCATTCTGGCCTACGTGTCGGGCCACATACAATTCGCTTCGTACCTGAACGTGATGTACATTCCTGGCACCGAAGAGATGCTGGTTTACCTGTGCGCTTTTGTGGGCGCGCTCATCGGCTTCCTGTGGCACAACGCCTATCCTGCCAAAGTGTTT
>JAEEPS010000039.1 GCA_016284875.1 Salinivirgaceae bacterium
GGAAGTCGGCGGACCATCGTTTGTGAAAGCCGTGAAAGCCCCCTGCCCCTGGACCAACATTATGCCGTCGGGCGGTGTGGCACCCGAGCGCGAGAGCCTCGAAGCCTGGTTCAAAGCGGGCGTGGCCTGCGTCGGACTCGGCTCGCAACTGACACCCAAAGATGTGATTGAGAAAGGCGACTGGGCCTTTATCGAAAACAAGGTGAAAGAGTCGCTGGCAATTGTCAAGGAATTACGGAAATAGTTGTAAAATAAAGTTTTAGTTTGGAGAAAGGAGGCTTTAGGGCTTCCTTTTTTTGTTTGCGGTAGACGGAGTTTCTTGCAAAAAGAAACATTCCGTTTTTCGATTGTAAACCTCGTGTCAATTTGTAAAGCAACTGTAAACCCACTGTAAAGAACTTTACACTTTTTTACACTTTACAAAAATGCAATATGGTTGAATATCAATTAAATAACATTTTGGCACGCACCGTGTAATAAGTTTGGCACAAGAGTTTTGTAAAATGAAAATTGGACTACAGACAACGGACATTAGACTACAGACAGAAACTTATAACATAAAACTTTAAAACTTACAATTATGATTACAACAACTATCAGAATCGAATCATGGCGCCGCAGCGGCCGCCGCTCGATGCAACAAAACCGTCGTCACGCAATGGCTAACCAGTCTTTGACAAGCATTAAGACAATAAAAGGTTAGGGTTTAGAAGTTTAGAAACTAAACAAACGAAGCGTCTGAACTTCTATACTCTAAACCTTTAAAAACTTATAACTACGAAAACTTAAAACTTATAACTAAAATGACTTCATTATTTCGAAAAGGCAAAACGACACGCGCGTCGTTCATAATCAACACTTTGGGAATGGGTGTGGCCATTGCGGCGTTCTACATTCTGGCTGTGCAGGTGCATTTTATGTTCACCTACAACAAAAATCTGCCCGACCACGAGAACATCTATGTAATGCACGTTCCGCGGTTCAACGGCGAGGGGCGTATGACATCGATTAGCCGACCACTGGCCGAGCGTCTCATCAGCGAGTTGCCCGAGATTGCCGCTGGCGGTGAGTTTGGGCCGTGGGGTCCGAACTGGCGCAGTTACAGTCTGCAAGCCGAAGGCGAACACGGAAGCGCCGAGAATGGTTTCCCGCGCAACATGAGCACCCAATTAACTCTTGTGTCGAAACCGACCATCGAAATACTTGGTTATGAGTTTATTCAAGGTTCGTGGGCCGCTACGGAAGGCGACGACCGCCATCTGGCCATTTCGGAATCGCTGGCAAAAAAATTCGACCTGCAGGTGGGCGACATCATCCAAGAGAACGCCGACGGCGGCAAACGTATGTGCGAGGTGGTGGCCATCTTTAAAGACGCGCCAAAAAACACCGACCTTGAACAGTTCGACGTTTTGTGCGACATTGGCAATGTGTGCATCGACAATTGGAGCGAAGGCAGTTTCACCTATTTTGTGAAACCCACTGCCGGACTTACACCCGACGACCTTGACCGCGCCGCCGACACCCGTCTGCGCCGCGCCTTGACCGAGGGCGGTTTCTTCCCCGAATGGTTCGGCACTGCTGAAAACGACGAGGAACTTGAAGAGGCTATGGGACAGATAAATGTCAAATTCATACCCATTGCCGACCTTTATTTCTCGCAAATTGGGGGAAACTATGTCCGCCGCGGCAACAAGGGGATGGCCTACGGTTGGGTTGCCATTGCGCTGCTCATCTTGTTTGTGGCCATCATCAACTATGTGAATATGTTTTTCGCGCTGGTGCCTGTGAAAATCCGCGGCATCAACACCCGCAAGATACTGGGCAGCAGCCGCGCGAGCCTGACAATGAGCGTGGTTTTGGAGGCTGTGACAATGACGGCGGTGTCGATTGTCGTAGCGGCCGCTCTGATTCTGCTGTTGCAGACGACAACCTACGCTGATCTTATGGCAAGCAGTGTGTCAATTGTTCGGAACGCAGGTGTGGCCCTGCTTTGCGCCGTGGGTGCCATTGTGGTGGCAGTGGGTTCGAGCCTATATCCGGCGCTCTACATCACATCGTTTGAGCCGGCGTTTGCGCTCAAGGCGAATTTCGGCGCAAGCCAAACAGGCAGAACTCTGCGCTATGCGCTTGTTATGGTGCAGTTTACGGTGGCCATCGCCTTCATTATTATGACAATTTTGGTCGATATTCAGAACCGATTCCTGCTGAAACACGATATGGGCTTCAACCGCGAGAACATTGTGGTGGCGCACGTGTCGAACAAAGTGGGCAACGAGACGACCACCGTTGAGTCGGCGCTGAAACAAGACCCGCAGGTGAAAGACGTGGCGTGGGGCGACGGCTGGTTAGTGTCGTGGGGACGAATGTCGTGGGGACAAACGATTGACGGCAACAATTGTATGTGGGAACTGTATCCGTGCTCGTGGAATATGCTTGATTTTCTGGGAATTGAAATTGTCGAAGGCCGTAACTTCACAAAGGCCGACGCGCAAACCGAGACGGGCGTAATGATTTTCAACGAGACGGCCCGCAATCAGTACGGCTTCACACCTGGGAAAATGATTCCTGGTCACACCGATAAAGACGCCGAGATTGTCGGTATCTGCAAAGATTTTAACGCCTGGCCAATGAGCCAAGCCGTCCGCCCGTACTGCTTCTACGTTTGGGGCGACAACGGCTATCGTCCTTGCACCGAACTGTTTGTACGCACGACCGCGAGCGCCGATATCCACGAGGTTTTCAAACACATTGAGCAGACCGTTATGAGCTTCGACGAGAAACTCACCGCCGAAGACATAAATGTGCATCTGTTCGACAACGACTTGCAACAATTATACACTGACGTCGCAAAATTCGCGAAACTGACTCGTATGCTGTCGATTATCACCATCATCATCGCACTTTTGGGCGTGTTCGGACTGGTGCTGTTCGAGACCGAGTACCGCCGCAAGGAGATTGGCATCCGCCGCGTGAACGGCGCCACCATTGCCGACGTTCTGCGAATGTTCAACCGCCGCTACGTGCTGATTGTACTGGCCTGCTTCGGCATTGCCGCTCCCGTCAGTTATGTGGTCATAAGCGCCTATCTGCAGCAGTTCGCCTATCGCACGGCCATTCACTGGTGGGTGTTTGTACTGGCGCTCGTGGCTGTAATGGCCATCACAGTGACCATTGTGACACTGCGCTCGCTGCGCGCCGCCACAAGCGACCCTGTGGAATCGTTGAGGAATGAGTAATTAGAATTAAAAATGAACAATTAATAATTAAAAATGAAGAGTTTAGAAGGTTGAGAAAATAAACCTTCTCAACAGCAAAGCGCTCAACCCTCTAAACCTTTAAAAACTTAAAACTTTACAAAAATGAATCTGCCAATGATATTCAGGCAAAAGAAAACTACCCGCGCGTCGTTCATAATCAACACGTTGGGAATGGGTGTGGCAATTGCGGCGCTGTACATTCTGGCCGTTCAGGTGCGCCACGACTTGGGCTATAACCGAGGTTTGAAAGACTACAAAAATATCTACGTTGCAACTATGGTTGGCAGCGCGCAAGACGGCAAAAAGTACGGTTTACAAATGCCGAGGCCGCTTGCCGAGCAGATAATCCGCGAAGTGCCCGAGATTGCAGCGGGTGGAGCCGCAAATCTCTACATCACACCGACCAATTACATTCTTCTGCCCGAGGGCTCACACGGCAGCGCCGACGCAGGATTCGAGCGCAGCGTGGTCATCGGCACAAGTTATCTGACCAAAGAATCAGCGCAGATTTTCGGTTTTGAGTTTGTTGTGGGTTCATACAACGACATTGCCGGGAAGCCCAACCATTACGCCATTTCAAAGTCGGAAGCACAGCGGCTGGGGCTGCAAGTGGGCGACGCGCTTATGCTCAACGAACGCGACAACAAAGAAGTGTGCCAAATTGCGGCCATCTACAAGGATATGCCTCGCAACAGCAATTTCGATTTAATCAAAATGATTTACGACAAGGGCGACGCGCACATCGACAACTGGAACTACTGGCAGTGCACATATTATATGAAGCTGTCGACTGGCGTTACGGTTGCCGAAGCCGAGCAGGCTGTCAGGGAGCGCATGCGCCGCGGATGCATTGAAGGCGGAATGTTCCCTGCCTATTATGGCATCAACCCGAACGACGAGGAAGAAGTGCAATCAGTTGTTGAGGAGTTTGGGTTCCATTTGGTGCCGATAGCCGACACTTATTTCGACGAGACGCTGTCGTCGCTGCCCGCCTATGGCTCTAAAAAACAGGCTTACACCTTTCTGGCACTGGCCGTGCTCATTCTGCTGGTGGCTATCATCAACTATGTGAATATGTTTTTTGCACTAGTGCCGGTAAAAATCCGCAGCGTCAACACGCGCAAGATTCTTGGCAGCAGCCGCACATCGCTCACATTAAGCATTGTGGCAGAGGCCGTTACAATGACGATTTTCGCCATCGGCGTGGCTGTGGTAATTATTGCAGCATTCCAACAGTCGAGTTTTAACGGTCTGCTGGCATGCACCACTTCTATGGCCGTAAATGCCGATATTCTAATAACTTGTTCATTAGTAGCTATTTTGGTGGCGATTATAACGAGCATCTACCCTGCGCTGTATCTGACATCGTTTGAGCCGGCGTTTGCGCTCAAGGCGAATTTCGGCGCAAGCGCAACTGGTCGCTCGCTGCGCTATGTGCTTGTAATGGTGCAGTTTGCAACAGCCATCATACTCATTATCAGCTCGGTGGTCATTCGTCAGCAAAATCTTTATTTGCTTAACCACGATATGGGCTTCGACCGCGAGAACATCATTGTGGCCCACACCAACGCGGCTTCGGCCAACTCGAACGAGAGCATCGAGGCGGCTTTGCGGCAAAATCCGCAGATTAAAGACGTGACTTGGAGCGCCGACCCGATAGTTAGGGACTACACAGACGCTTTGCAACGTGTTGTCAATGGCGAGAGTGTGCCATTTGATGTGGTTGTATGCTCACCGCATCTGCCTGAATTTCTGGGTATTGAAATAACCGAAGGCCGCACTTTCAGCGAGGCTGACAAAGAGGTGCCAGGCGGTGTGTTCATCTTTAACGAGACTGCCCGCCAACGCGCCCAATTCACCCTCACCAGCAAATTCGACGGCTACGAGGGCTACCCGCAAGAGATTGTCGGATTCTTTAAAGACTTCAATTTCAAGCCTTTGAATTCGGGCATTTCGCCAATGTGTTTCTATATGTGGTGGTCACCACGGCTGCCAATGTCGCTTTTGTACGTGCGCACCATTGAGGGCGCCAACTACAAAGATGTTATGTCGTTCATTGAAAAAACCGTGAATGGTTTCGCACCCGATTTAACCGCCGAGCAAATGGATATTCATTTGTTCGACAGAGAGTTGCAACAATTCTATCAAAATGTTGAGGACCGCGCGCGGCTGATTGGAATGCTTGCGGTAATGACCATCATCATCTCGCTTTTGGGTGTGTTCGGACTGGTATTGTTCGAAACTGAATACCGCCGTAAGGAGATTGGAGTCCGCCGCGTGAATGGTGCGTCGATACTCGACATTCTGAAAATGTTCAACCGCCGCTACGCCGCCATTGTGCTGACCTGCTTCGCTCTTGCCGCACCCGTCAGTTATCTGATGATGCGCTCTTATCTGCAAGACTTCGCCTACCGCACGCCAATCCACTGGTGGGTGTTCGGCCTTGCTTTGCTGGTTGTGCTCTTACTCACCGTGTTCATTGTTACACTGCGCTCATTGAGGGCGGCCACGTGCAACCCGGTGGAGTCGCTGAGGAGTGAGTGATTAGAATTAAAATGAACAATTAAAAATTAAAAATTAAAAATGAAAGGGTTTAGAAGGTTGAGATAGTTTAGAAAGTTGAGAACTAAACCTTCTAAACAGCGAAGCGCTAAACTTTCTAAACCCTAAACAGAAAAAAAATAAACTACGATGAAAAAGAAAACGGACATATTAATTAAAGTTTTGTCGCTGGGCATTGGCTTGGCTGTGGGAATTGTGCTGATTGCAAAAGTGTTTTTTGAATGCAGTTACGATAGTTTCTATAAGGATATTGACAGAGTCTTTACCATTAGGACTTGGTTCTCGCAGCACGGTGATGAGACTGATTATGGTCAGGTGAGCGGTGCTGTGTCCGTGGGTTTTATGGAGGAAGTTCCTGGAGTTGAGGCTGGCACGCGCACAACCTTCATTTTCAGCGGCAACACCTATCTTGACGAGGAAGGCAATAAATTGAAAGCAAGGCTTGTTTGTGCCGACACTTGCTTCTTCCACGTTTTTGACAGGCCGATTCTTGCTGGCGACCCTGCAAAGGCTTTAGGCAAAGCGGGTTGCGCAATGGTGAGCCGTAGTTTTGCCGAAAAACTTGCTGGCAATGTCATCGGCAGGCAGATTTACAACGAAGACAGGCCTGATATGAGAGTGACCATCGAAGGTGTGTTTGAAGATTTTCCGAAAAACGGAACTTTGGATTACGATATTCTGCTCTCGATGGACACCTACCCGAAATGGAGCACCGACAACTGGATGGGCAACGACCGCTACAAAGGTTATGTGAAACTGCTGCCTGGTGTTGACCCCAATACCCTGGCCGACGGCATCCGCAAGATGCAAGAAGCGCATCAGTCTTTGGATGAGTTTGAGGCACAGGGCTTGCGAATTAAATATTATCTGAAACCTTTCAGTACCCTGCATACATCGGACAGCGAGGTTAGGTCGCAGGTGATTCTGCTGTCGATTGTTGCCGCACTGCTCATCATCATCAGTCTGCTCAACTACATTCTGATTGTGATTTCATCAATGGTGAAGCGTTCAAGGGAAGTGGGTGTGCGCAAGTGCTACGGAGCCGAGGCAAAGAACATCTATCAGATGCTTTCTGGTGAGGCTTTGACGCATCTATCGCTTTCATTGGTGCTGGCTGCGGCGATTGTTTTTGCCGGGCGTGGCATTATTGAGAATCTGCTGGGCGTGCCGTTCCGGACTCTGCTTGTTCCGCAGAGCGTGGCTGCCATTGTGGCGTTGCTGGTGTTTGTGCTCATTGTCTCGATTGTGGTTCCGTCTGAATTGTACCGACGGATTCCAATCTACGCGGCATTGAAAAACTATACCGAAAACTCGCGCCGGTGGAAACTTGGGCTATTAGGCGTGCAGGTGCTTATCAATGTTTTCCTGGTGGTGATGATGCTAATCATCGGCCGGCAGAACGATGTGGTGTCGCACAGCAATCCGGGCTACGATTATGAGAATCTGTATTTCTTTGATATGTACGATGGCAACCGCGAGGCGCAGATGCGAGCAGTGGAAACCCTTCGGAGCATTCCTGATGTGACGGGAGTGGCCGTTAGTTACAACCTGCCATACGAAGGTTCGAGCGGCGACAATGTCTATCTGCCCAACGATGAACGCGAACTATTCAACATTGCCGACCAATACGAGTGTTCAACCGATTTCTACGAGTTGATGGGCATTCAGTTTGTGGCTGGCCGTGCGCCGCGCGATTCAAACGAAATTGTTGTGGATGAGAAGTTTGTCAGCAAAATGGCTGAGTTTGCCGATTGGAGCGACGGAGCAGTGGGCAAGCAGGTTTTTGTTACCGGACAACACAGCAAAGTAATTGATTACACATCGAAATCATATTACACCATTTCGGGTGTTTATAAGAGTTATCTTATTGGTAATCTGAAAGAAGTCGACCACCGCCCGAGTGTGCTTTTCTACGGCGAGTTGGGTTCGGCTGATTGCTGGATGCATCATATTCTGTTCAAAATGCAGCCTGGCTCGCTTGATAAGGTCCGTGAGGCTTTGGATGGCGTTCTCGAAGGCCGTGAAATCAACATAATTTCATACGCCGAAGAGATGCGTGCGGCATACGACGACAGTAAGAAAATGCATAACACTATGGCTCTTGGCGCAGTATTCTCGTTACTGATTGCTTTGCTGGGACTTATCGGCTTCATCAAAGACGAATCGCTGCGTCGCAGCAAGGAAATGGCTGTCCGCAAGATTAACGGTGCAACTACACGCGACATTCTGGAAACATTTGCCATCGACATTATGAAACTATCGGCAGTAATGGCAGTGTTGGCTTCTATCGGTGCATTTATTGTGGCGCGCGAATGGCTTGAGCAGTTTGCCGAAAAAGTGTCCCTGAATCCAATCTTTTTCATTGGCGGCTCGGCTTTGGTTTTGTTGTTGGTGCTGTGCGTTGTGGTAGTCAATTGTTTGAGAATTGCCAATGCAAATCCTGTGGAGTCGTTGAAAAATGAGTGAGGGAATGTTTAGAAAGTTGAAATAGTTTAGAAAGTTGAGAACTAAACCTTATCTCCCGATAGTTATCGGGAAACAAAACACTCAACTTTCTAAACCCTAAATAGTGAAGCGCTAAACCCTAACCAAGCGAAGCCCCCGATAGCTATCGGGATAACCTTCTAAACCTTAAAAACAATATATTTGTGAGCAGAAATTAACGCGCGATTTGGTGCGCAACTATCACTAATACCGATATTTATGGCTTCCAAAACAGGAAAAATCCTTGTTGTTGACGACAACGCCAGCATTCGGCAAACGCTGAAACTGCTTCTGCCACTGCATTTTGCACAGGTTGAGACAATCCCGTCGCCGTCAACGCTCATCGCCACCGTGGGCACTTTCAAGCCCGACGTGGTGCTGCTCGATATGAATTTCAAAACCGAGGTTAACACAGGAAACGAAGGCCTGTACTGGACTCGCGAGTTGAAAGAGATTGCGCCGCAAATCGAGATTGTGCTTTTCACGGCCTACGCCGACATTGAACTGGCGGTGGAAGGAATGAAGCGCGGCGCGTTCGATTTTATTGTGAAGCCGTGGGACAACGCCAAACTGGTCTCGGTGCTGACGGCGGCCTGCAACAAGGCGGCGCAGAACGCAGGCGGCGGTTCGTCGCGCCAAGCGAAAAAAGCACCCGCCGAAGCCCGTGCGGCAAAGGCTGGCGCCGATATGTTCTGGGGAACAAGTCCCGTAATGGAACAAATCCGACGCACCGTTGAGAAGATTGCGCCGACCGACGCCACCGTGCTCATTACGGGCGAGAACGGTACGGGTAAAGACGTAATGGCTAGGCAGATACACGCCTTGAGCGCTCGAGCCGACAAGCCAATGGTGGCTGTTGACGCAGGGGCAATTCCCGAGACTCTGTTCGAGAGCGAACTGTTTGGCCACGTGAAAGGCGCCTTCACCGACGCCCACACCGACCACGAAGGCCGTTTTGAGCAGGCCAACGGCGGCACGCTCTTCCTCGACGAAGTGGGCAATCTGCCGCTTCACCTTCAGGCTAAACTGTTGAGAGCCATACAGTCGCGCAGCATTGTGCGAGTGGGCGGCACGCAGCCTGTGGCCGTCGACATACGCCTAATCTGCGCCACCAATATGAATCTTGAGCAACTGGTGGCCGAAGGGCGCTTCCGCGAAGACCTTTACTACCGCATAAACACCGTGCACATTGAGTTGCCGCCGTTGCGCAACCGCGCGTCCGACATTATTCCGCTGGCCGAGCGCTTCCTGGCCGACAACGCCGTCAAGTACCACCGACCGCTCACTGGTATCGACGAGAGCGCGCGGCAAATGCTCACCAACCACCGCTGGAACGGCAACATTCGCGAGTTGCAGAACTGCATTGAGAAGGCGGTGATTATGTCGGAGGGTACAACGCTGACTGCCAGCGATTTGCAACTGAACGTATCGCAACGCACCGAAGAAATACACCTGACGGGCCGCTACGACGAGGAAGACGAAGAACAACTTGTTCGTCAGGCTGTTAGCCAATGCCGCGGCAATGTTTCGGCGGCAGCCAAAATGCTCAACGTGAGCCGCCCGACACTCTACGCCAAAATGAAAAAATACGGATTATGAGTTGGACCCTGATTCTGCTGATAACACTGACTGCCACGGTTTTAGCCATCATCGCGACTGCCATCATTGTGCACCGTCACCTTGTGAACAAGGTCACCTATATGATGGACTCGCTCGAAGACGGCGAACTGAACTTCCGCTTTGTCGAGAACAGCCGCTTCAACCGCGCACTGAACCGCATCCGCTACATCTACGAGCAGCAGCGGCAGCAGTACGAGCAGGATTCGTGGACGAAACTCATCCGCGTGCTCACCCACGAGATTATGAACACCGTGGCGCCAATTGCATCGCTGAGCGACGCGCTGTCGAAATCGGTTGACGAGAACGGCAATTCCGAAATGGACATAAAAGCAGGATTATCAATTATTTCCGACTCGTCGAACAACCTGATAAAATTTGTGCAGACCTACCGTCAGTTGAGCGGCGTGGCGCGGCCTGTGCGAAAATCGCTTAGTCTGAAAGATTTGATTGACAAGATTATAACGCTTGAAAGCGAACAAATCGCGAGCCACAACGCGCGTTGCACCTACTCAACCGAAAACATCGACCTGCTCATTTACGCCGACGAAGGCCAACTGTCGCAAATCATTATCAATCTGATAAAAAATGCGCTTCAGGCCAATGCGACGCAGATTCGGATTTCATCGGGTAACGGCAATGGCGACGACGTTTGGCTGCGCGTGGCAAACAACGGCGACCCTATTCCGTTGAGCAACCAAGAGCAGATTTTCATTCCTTTCTTCACCACCAAAGCCGAAGGCAGCGGCATCGGCCTGAGCATCTCGCGCCAGATTCTGCGCCAGCACAACGCCACCATCAACCTTGTCAAGAGCGACGAGGACGAAACGGTGTTTGAGATGGTGTTTAAGTAAAAGATTAGCCTATTAAACCCTCCATAAAAGAGTCAGTCAATTTGATAATTAAAGGGTTACAGACTTAAACTCTTCATTTTCCCGAACTTCAGAACCCGGGACTTTCAACCATTTTTATCTCTTTAAAATCCTGAAACTGAACGTCTGACAACCCATCAGCCCAGAGCCGTCGAAAGCCTCAACAATGCCAATAAATTCGGTGTTAAGGTCGGACGCGGCGAAGTGGATTTTGGCCACTCCGTTTTCGTCGGTCACAACGGCGGGTTGCCACTGCAGCAGGTTGCGCGGGTCGGGCGCCGACGAAGCAAGGTCGAATTTGTCGGGCTCGTAGAACTCGCGCTTGGGGTAATAGCCTTGCGCCCTCGACAAACCGTACATTCTCATCAACTGCTCATCGGTATATGTACGTTTGGGGTAAACAATTTGCATCATGTTGTAGAATACACCAACTTCTTGCCCAACGTCATCAATATATGTATGGACCTTCAACACCGTATATTCCTTACCAGGAATGGGTTTTCCTAATTTCCCTGTACAATAGTCGCTTTCTGGATGCGCTGTATAATCCGGATAATAATCATTAAGAATAAACAATGTATCGGTAATATCATCACGATTAATATGGATACAAACCCATTCAGGCCCCATCCCCTCTACATTCGCCAGACTATCCAAAAATCCCGTCACCTTGTCGCGGTAGACAGAATTCCGCTTTGCCTTGACAACCACATCATCCAAAAGAATCACCTTGTCGTCGCTGACAATAAACTTCTCGCCATTATCAGTTTCAAAAATATGATTTTGAGAAAGATACTGCGGTCGGTCGAGCCGATATGCATTGATTGTGTCGAACGGACTGGTAAAGAGAAGTTTCGTTTTGTATTTGTCAGATAAGAAGGGTTTTAGATAGATACGACCTGGCATTTTCACCATTTGTTGCGGGTCAATCTCGAATCTGCCTGACGAATCAGTTATTATGGCACAAGTATCGCCTTGTGGCGAGAAAGCATTGACAACCTGCATTTTAGAACCAGTATCACGCTTGCCTGTCAGTACGCCGCTAACACCATCGGTCAGCAGAGGGTAGTTTGACGTTGGCTCGCTCTCCCAAACGTATCGGCGCCAGCCTTGCGTCAGCAACAAAAGGTCGAGAGCCTGCAGGCGGTCATCGTTTTGAGTATCAAAATAATATGTCGGGTTGAAAATGTTACCGCGAATCTGCTCCGAAAGGTAGCAGTGCGAAAGAATATTCTCGTGGCCCGGCTGATAGAGATAAGCCTTGTCAAAAATGCTCACCGCCAGTTCGGCCCGAATGGGGCGGCCAGCCGAGTCGGTAACCTGCAAGCGGACTGTGCCCGTATCGCGGCAGAAGTAACGCTCATCGTTGGTGGTTGCCGTAATGTTCAAGCGCGCATCGGAGTTCACGTACACCAGTCGCTCGGCCACCGGGCGGTCACCTTCGAGCAGTGTTATTTCGGCTATTCCTTGAATCGGGAACAGTGTTTTCGGCAAACGGACGAATTGTTGTCCGCGCACAGTTCCTTCGGCTTCGCTACAAAGCATGCCGTTCAGTTTTGCAACAATTTTGAACGGGTGCTCTGTTGAGTCGGACGCAGAAACAAGCAGGATTATTCCCGGTTGACTATTACGTACAAGTTTGAGCGACAGTCCGTTACTCTCGATTTTTGGAAAAGGAATGGTTCGTCCGTCGGACAAGGCAACCTTGTACTGTTTGCCTTGCTGCGGTGTAACTATGAATCGCCCCATTCCATCGTGCAGACATTTAATTTCAGCAATTTCGCTGTCATCTTCCAAAACTTTTCCTGTGACATCCTCGGGAAATCCGCCGCCATAAGTTGCTTTGAAAGCCACCACCGAGTTGACGCCATAAATCAGGCTGCCGCCTTCGGGGAACAAATCGAAGCGGTGGGTGGCGGTGCGTTTCTGAATGGAATCGTCGCGGACAGCCTTGGCTGAAATGGCATCCATCTGCGCCACGCGCTCTACAACTCGAATCCGCCGCGGGTGAAGAGCCTGCGCCGTGTCGGCAGAGAACGACGTGCGAGTGTAGCCCTCAATAAAGTACTCACCTTGCGGCCAGTTGTCGCCGACATAAATGTGGCCATCGGCGCACCCACCCAAAAGCGGATATTTCTCGCTCCAGACAACGCTGTTGGTTTCTGTTCGAATCTGAAGGTAAAGCGTCTGACTCCGGTCGGAAAGTGCAAATGTCTGACGGTCCATCAGATAGGCCTTGAACCACAAATCCTCGCCAGTTTCGGCAATCTCCTTGCTCGGCAGAATATAGACGAAGTCTTGCGCCACGGCAGACATTACAATCTGCGCAAGCATCAAAGCGGAAATGATTCGATAGTGTTTCATTTTGTTTAATTGATTCATTCTGCCTTTTAGACACCGGCTTTCGCAAAATATTACAAGTTTTTCAATTCTTCTAAATCTTCTGAAACTTGCGACTGCTTGGCACCTACAAAAAAATGCAGAGAATCGCATTGAAACTCTGCATTTTAGTTATCAAAAACTCAACAAAAAGACTTACTTAACCTTAACCGTAGTTGCCGCAATGCCTTTGCCTTTTACCGTTACGGTAGAAGCGCCGCTGTTTTTGGGCAGACGGACAATGGCCAATGCACGACCGTGCCAAGTTGGGTGCACGAGGTCGTGAATATTGCCGCTGTCGCGAAGGTCGGCAGTGCCGAGGGCAAGAAGTTCGCAGTTTTTAACGCTGACAGAAACCTCGTCGGAAGCCATTGCGCAAAGATTGCCGTCCTTGTCGGTGAGTGTAATGTTGATATAAGCAATGTCGCAGCCATCGTTTTTATAAGGCGCGTGGTCGGCGGTGAGAATAACTTTGGCAGGTTTGCCGGCCGTTACAAGTTTGTTCGACGATTTGCCGCCACACTCGGCTCGCAATTCGCCCGGCTGATAATTCAGTGTGAAGGTGGCCATATTTTTCTCTACCGATTTTTCGCCGATTAACTGATTGTTGAGATACAGTTTCACACTGCCTTGGGGCGCATATACCTCAACATCAATAGGTTTGCCTTCCCAACCTTGCCAATTCCACGAATCCCAAGTTGGCCAAGTGCTCCACATTGTTGTCTTGATAGAATCGACATATCCATTTGGCTCGCGCACAGCAATATGCAACGATTCGGAAGCATTTTCGCCGTTCCAGATGATGTCGCGGTAATACGAAATTGGCTTGCGGAAACCAGTGATGTCAACATCGCCGCAATATGCACCGTGCCAGGGCCATTGCGGATTCTGCCAGCTTTCGCCCTGCGGCCAGGCCTTGTAGCGCCAACCGCCTATACCCGATTCACCAAGATAGTCAAGTCCAGTCCAAACCATATCGCCTATTACGTAAGAATTGTTGGCGACTATATTGTGATTGTTCCAAGCGTCTCTCGGATACGATTCTGTTTGCCAAATAATGCGCTGCGGGTCGCGCTCGTGGTCGCTCTTATGCTTGAAAATCATATAGTTGTAACCGGCAATATCGAGCACTTCAGCGTGCGGGTCGTAGATTTCCCAGTCGCGGTCCCAAGCGCAGAGACCTTCAGTGACGGGGCGGCTGTCGTCAACCGAAAGAATCGCCTTTTTCAGCATACGTGCGGTGTAAACGCAGCGGATGTCTTTACGCTCAATAATCTCGTTGCCGATGCTCCACGCCACAACAGAAGGGTGATGGCGGTCGCGCAAAACAAATGATTTGATGTCGCTGACTGCGCAACTGTCGAATAACTCGTGATAATCGTGTTCGGTTTTTTCGGTGCGCCAGCCGTCGAAAGCCTCGTCAACCACCATCATACCCAGTTCGTCGCAAGCGTCGAGAAACGCCTCCGAAGGTGGATTGTGGCTTGTCCGAAGAAGGTTGAATCCAGCATCCTTCATCAGTTTCACTTTGCGGTATTCGGCACCGTCGAAAGCAGCCGCGCCAATCAGTCCGTTGTCGTGATGAACGCACGCACCATTCATTATCAGATTTTTACCATTCAAGCTGAAGCCATCTTGAGCGTTGTATTTAATTTCGCGCAAACCGAATTTGCGCTCTACGTTTTTGGCTCCGTCAATCGAAACTTCGGCTTTGTACAGGTTGGGCGTTTCAACGCTCCAAAGTTTCGGATTGCTGACATTGAGATTGATAACCACCGTTGCTGTGCCGTGGGGCGCGATTTTCACGCTTTGCGAGTTTGACGCATCAGCTGCCACAGCCTTCACTTCAACAGTTTTCTCTTGCGAAGAATTGTTGGTGACAATGGCCTCCACTGTAACTTTTCCATCGGTTTTGGCGGTGATTTTTACGTCTTCGGGCGTGGTGCTGACAGGCGCAAGACGGCGTAGCCAGACATTGCGGTAAATGCCGCTTCCCGAGTACCAACGGCTGTTGCGCTGTTGCGAATTGTCAACGCGAACCACTACGCTGTTGTCGCCTTGAGCGTTCAAAAATGGCGTAACATCCACACTGAAAGGCGTATAGCCATATCCGTGCCGCCCCGCATACTTGCCGTTGACGTAAACCGTTGAATGGTGGTAAACACCTTCAAAATACATCACAACACGCTCGCCTTCAGTAAGTTTCGGCGATTTGAAACTCTTTTTGTACCAACCGACACCTGTGCCATAATATCCGCCGTCGTTGAACGAAGGCGCGTTGCGGTCGGGTTGAGTGTAAATGCTCCAATCGTGCGGCAGGTCAACGCCTTGCCACAGTTCGGGCATTTTGGCAGTGTCGGCATTTTGAGCAAACTGCCAACCAAGGTTGAAATTGTCCGCCGTCTGCGCTGTTGCAGTTGCGGCTACAATTATTGCTGAAAGCAAAGTTGTCAAACGATTCATAAAAAATTGGTTTTACGTGTATTAAAATTAAAATTAAAAGTAAAAATAACCTTTATGATTCAATTAACCAAATAAAAAACACGGAATCAGAATCGATTCCGTGTTTTCCAAACTTCTAAACCCTTAACCTCTAACCTTTCCTCACTCCTTCTTCAATTCTTCTGCAGGGTTGGCTTTGGCCGCCTTCAGCGTTTGCGAGAGAACGGCAAGGAACGATATTGCAAGAGCGATAAGGGCCGCCACTGCGAACACCCAGCCGTAGTTGTCAATCCGGTAGTAGAACTGCATTAAATACTTATTAGCAAAATAGATAGCAACCGGAACACCTATCAAGACAGCGATTCCGACAAGCAGCATATACTCTTTTACCGCACGCAGCGCTTCTGACGCCACAGTGCCGCCCAAAACCTTGCGCACGGCTATGTTTGCCGTTTGAAGGCCAATGTAGTAGGCGCTCATCGCCACCAGGCCCAAAAGCGATATGAGCGTGGCAAGCAGCATAAACAACTCTATCAGGCTTATGAAATTGCGAGTCTCCGTCAAACTCTTTTCAATCAATTCTGGAATATAACCGAACACATCAGCATATCCAGTATCGCCTGTAAGACGAATACTTTCTTCTTCTGCAAGTTTCCGTAAATCAGCACGCACTTCATTGTCGAGTCTGTTCAGTTTCAAAACACGCATCGATTGTCCTGCTGGTTCACAAACCACTACTATTCCAACCTGATTTCCTGCCACTGCCGCGGGGTCTTTTACTGCATAATCTTTGATAATACCTGCAACCTGCACACCGTCTCCCCAAAATTGGGGCAATATGTTTGGTATTGTCGGGTTTTCACAGTCGAGTGATAAAACTCTTGCTGACGATTCGGTAAACCACATTCCCTTTCCGCCAGGGACCTGATAATCGCGTACAATACTGAAACCGAACAAATCAAACGCATCTCTGTCACAATTAAGAATTCCAAAGTTTATAATTTGGTCACCAATGACAGAGTTCATAGTAATAGAAGTCGACGACGGATAACGATTAGAAAATGCCATTTTGTCGACGTATGGTTTTGCCGCCAGTTTGTCGTTGCCGACATCGTCAGTCGAAATGAAGTAAAGCCCGTCAACATTTGCGCCTAACGGCATATTAATCAAATGTTTGTATTGCAACTCCATCACTATCGCAAGCGATATGAGCGCGACGGTGATAATGTTCTGAATGACAATGAAAACGCGCGAGAAGACGGTTTTCGTCTGACGGCGCTGCTCGCCATTGATAACTGCTATTGGATTGTAACCCAAGGTAATGGTAGCAGGAATGGCGCCCGACACGAGTCCGACAATCAGCGCAAGCGCAATGTAGAGCGCAATGTAGGCTGGCGAGAATGCCACATCAAGACCTATATCGCCCGCCACAAATCGGTTGAAGACTGGCACAAATGCCTTGGCAAGCACTGCGGCCAGCACAATGCACGCGCTGGTAAACAGCACAGCCTCAACAATATATCGGCGGAAGACCGCGCCGCGCTGCTCTCCCAAAGCCAGGCGTATGGCCATCTCCTTGGCCCGTTTGCCTGCGAGAGCCACGCTCAAATTGATATAGTTGAAAAGCGCCGACGCAAGAAGCAGAATTCCAACGGCTATCAGCACGTAACCCATTGTCAGATTGCCGTGTTTAAGGTCTCTATATACGTTTCGCGGCGAAAAATATATTTCTTTGAAAGGCATTGTCAGGCTGTGCGGCGACTGAATCTCCCAATTATATAATCCTTTCATTTCACGGCGAATAACAGTGTCTATCAGAGTTCTGGCAGACTCAATATCGGCGCCTTCGCGAAAGCGGATTAAAGCAAGATTGACATTGTTCCACCATTCACCATTAGCAGGTGGGGCATCATATTCCGCGAACGCCATATAAACGTCGTTTTTCTTCATTATGGAACGTTCGTTTGTGCGAATTATGCCGCCAATGGTGCAGGTGTCCTGTCTGACAATAATGGTTCTTCCAACAGGGTCGTAATCGGGTGATATTTTTCTTGCAAAAGCCTCATCGAGAAGAACTTGATTACGGTCTTTCAAGACATCTTTTGAACCTGAAACAAATACAACGGGAAAGAAATCGAAAATAACAGGGTCGACACGGCAGATTTTAGGATTGCCAGGCACCTGATTGCCATTATATTCAACGCCACCCACAACAAGACTGACTCGACCAGCCGCCTCAACATCGGGTACACGGTCCACAACAATTGACATTTCACCTGGTATGGCTGCCAGACTGTTGCCGCCGCAATTCAGCGAGTAGAGCCGCTGGTAGTCGTTGGCCTCGCGCGTGACGGCAAACTGCTGCCAGGTGTAGCACGAAATGACTATCACAAACGCCAGACTCACAACAAGCCCCAAGGCCTCGATTGCGGTGTATAACTTGTTGCGTGATAGGAATTTCAGGTACGATTTCATTGTGTAAAGTTTTAAGTTTTTTAAAGGTTTAGAAGGTTAGAAGTTTAGTCGCTTCGCTGTTTAGAAGGTTGAGAAAGTTTAGATTCTAAACCTTCTCAACTTTTCTAAACTTCTAAACCCTTAACCTCTAACCCTTTCATCTACAATTCATTCTTCACGTCCGACACAATCTGACCGTCGAACAGGTTGATTGTGCGTTGCGCAACGGCGGCGTCTTTGGGCGAGTGCGTCACCATAATAACGGTGGTGCCGTCGGCATTGAGTTCGCTCAAAAGTGTCATCACCTCGCGGCCGTTCTTCGAGTCAAGGTTACCAGTGGGCTCGTCGGCCAGAATGAGTTTGGGGTTGGCAACCACGGCGCGCGCAATGGCCACACGCTGCTGCTGACCACCCGACAACTGCTGCGGATAGTGCTTTGCTCGGTGGCTGATAGCCATTCGTTTCATAATCTCGGTGACGCGTTGCTTGCGCTCGGCGGCGCTGATATTCAGATATTTGAGCGGCAACTCGATATTGTCGTACACGTTCAGTTCGTCAATCAGGTTGAAACTCTGGAACACGAACCCGATATTGCCCTTGCGGAAGTTGGTGCGCTCCTTCTCCTTCAGCCCAGCCACCTCGGTGCCAAGCAGTTGGTACGAGCCGCCCGTGGGCGAGTCGAGCAGGCCCAGAACGTTCATCAGTGTTGACTTGCCGCAACCCGACGGCCCCATAATGGCGACAAACTCGCCTTCTTTGATTTCAAACGATACGCCGTTCAATGCAACGGTCTCAATTTCCTCTGTACGGAACACTTTCGATAAATTTGATACTTTAATCATTGTTTTAAGTTTTAAGTTATTTATTTAAAGTTTAGTCGCTTCGCTTGTTTAAAGTTTAGTCGCTTCGCTTGTTTAGGGTTTAGCGCTTCGCTGTTTAGAAAGGTTTTGGGGTTAGAAGTTTGTTTCTCAACATCTTAACTTCTTACCTTCTCCCCTTTTTTCAGAACACCAGCACCTCGCAGTCGCCGTAACTCTCATACGACGAAGTGATTACCTTCTCGCCTGGCTCCAGACCGTCGAGCACCTCGTAGTATTTCGGGTTCTGGCGGCCAATGCGGATTTCGCGCTTGACGGCTTTGTCGCCGCTGGGCGATACCACGAAAATCCATTTGCCGCCCGTCGATTGGTAGAACGAGCCGCGCGGGATAATCACCGCCTCCTCGCTCTGGCCGAGTTGCAGGTTCAAGTAGTAGGTCTGGCCGCTGCGGATATTGGCTGGCTGCGTGCCGTCGATACGGAAATCGGCCTGGAACTTGCCGCTGCGCACCTCGGGGTACACCTTGCGGACGGTTGCGTTGAATACCTCGCCCTGACGGTCGAATGTGGCCGAAAGTCCGAGTGTCACGCGGTCGATATAGTGCTCATCAATCTGTGCCTCAATCTTATAGGTGCCGACAGAGTTTATCTGCCCGATTTTCACACCAGCCTGAATCGACTGTCCCAGAACAGCGTCGAGCAGGCCGAGTTCACCGTCAATGGGCGCCTTAATCACTAGGTTCTCCTTGCGGCGGCGAATGATTTGCATATTCTTCTGCATATTCTCCAAACTCTCCTGAAGCCTATGGACCTCAATGCTGCGGAAGGCGCTGTCCTGTTTCAGGCGCTCGCGTACCAGTTCGTACTTCTCAACCGAAAGGAAATAGTCCTCTTCGGCCTTTGTAAACTCCTCACGCGCAATCAGTTTTTCCTCAAACAGAGCCTTCTGCTGCTCGTAGTGGCGTTTATTGCGCTTCACCTCAATGCCGAGTTCGATTTCGTTCTGCCTGAGAGAGAGTTTCTGCTGCTCCATCGAGATTACCGTGTTGCGCAGCATATTCTCCTTTTCGGCAAGTTCGGCTTCCGAGTTAAGAATCTGCATATCAAGGTTTTCGTTCGACAAGACCAGAATAGGGTCGCCAGCCTTCACCCGCGTACCTTCCTCTGTCACAATGCGTTCAACCACGCCGCCTTCGAGCGGGCTCAACTGAATGGTTGTCTGCGGCACCACCTGTCCGCTGATTCGCACATAATCGTTAAACTCGTTGCGTGTTACATTGCTGATTGTCAGCGCATCAGCGTCAACCTTCAGCGACCGCGAGTCGCTCTGCAGAAGCAGATAAACCACAGCGGCCACCACTGCTCCGCCCAACCAAAACGGCACCGCTTTCTTTGTGAAAGCCGCAGCAAATCCTTTCTTTTGTTCGATAATGTAGTCCATATTAGTTGCAAGTTATAAGTTATTAGTTACAAGTAATTGATTATAAGTATATTAAATTCTATTTTTTAACCTCATCTGCATCTTGTGACTTGTACCTTGTCACTTGTACCTTGTCACTTGTGCCTTTTTACAATTGATTCACATATTCCACTCCACTGTAATATCTTAATACACTTTGCTTTATCAGATAGGTGAAAAGCGATTTCATATCGTCGGATTTGGTTTTCAGATAGTTGTTGACAGCCGTCTGATATTCAAGTCCCGAAATAAGTCCTTGCTCCATCCGTTTTTGGTTGAGTTGATAGGCTTCCTGCTGAATTTCAGTCTTTTTGCAAGCCTGCTGATAGGCGGCCAAAGCGGTGCGGCAATCGTTGAAAGCCTTGCGCACAGCCGATTCCGTCTCGCGGTTTTTTTGGTCGAGTTCGGCATTGGCGCGGACGTAAGAGTTCCGCTTGCGCGATATTTCAGAGTAGCGGTTCAATCGGTTGAAAATGGGTATCGAGAGTGATACGCCCACATACTCGCCACCATTGTTGTGAAATTGCGAGCCAAACGAATCTCCTTCAACGCCCTGATAGGTGAAGTAGCCAGTGCTCCAGCCCGCGCTCGCACTTAACCGCGGCAACAGTTGCCAGCGGGCTGTCGAGAGTTCGCGGCGGGCGTTTTCGGCGCGCCAGTTGGCAATCTTCACGTTCGGGTTGTTGCCCAAAGCATAGTTGACAACGTCATCTTCAGTTTGATTGTCGTCGGCAGCAACAGGCATCGTTGTATCCACCGCAAACTGCTCATCCATAGGAAAGAACATCAAATCAGAAAGCGTCATAATCTGCTCGTCGCGCATCTGACGTGTGCTTACAAGGTCGTACTCGCGGTCGGCAAGGTCGGCCTCTAACTGAATGACGTCGGCGCGGCTCTTCTGCCCAATCTCCTCCTGACGGCGCATCTTATCGAGCGCGGTGCGGGCTGTAGCAATCTGCTCGTCAAACAGTTGGCACAGACGGCAGTAGTAAACCACGTTGTAGTAGGCCTCCATCACTGCAAGGCAAATGTCGGCTTCGGCCTGCTCCTGCTCTGTCCGCGAAATGGCCAGCGACGTCTTCGACACGCGCATATTGTTCACTGCCTGGAACCCGTTGAAAAGTGTGATTCCCGCCGATATGCTGTAACTGTTGCTGAACGACGTGGTATTGAAATAGGTGTTTGTCTGCGGGTCGATACTGCGGCCGAAATTGTAGCCAGCGCTTGTGCTCGCGTCAACCTGCGGCGTAAGAGCCGCCAGAATGGCGTCGCGGCGTGCAATCTGCGCATCACCCACGGCGGCTTCGCTAATGCGGATTTTTGTTGAGTTGGAAACGGCATATTCCATACACTCTTTCAGCGTCATTGTGCGGACACTGTCCGAAGCGTTTGCCCCGAATGTGCTTGGCGCGATTGCCATCAGAATGCCAATTATCAGTTGTTTTTTCATAATCATTTTACGTTTTTGTAATTTTCTGCCCAAACAATGGCACAACCCGTGCCAAAAATCACATATCACTGATAATCAATAAAATCACATTTTTAAAAAGTGTAAAAAAGTGTAAAGTTCTTTACAGTGGGTTTACAGTTGCTTTACAGGTTTTACAGGGCGGCTACTAGAGTCAAAAAAGAGTCGTTTAAACAACATTTTGAGCCATAATTCTTTTTATCGCAACGGATTTCATATATATTTGTAATCGTATAACAACACTCAAAACAATATGAAAAACTTAACAACACTTTTATTTGCGGCATTGCTTGCAGGGCAGGCATGGGCGCAAGAGTTTACCGTTGGCAATCTGAAATATACCGTCACTGATGCCACAAAAAACGAGGTTTCAGTCGGTAAAATATCGGACGAGAACAACCCCACGGGCAGTATTGAAATCCCAGCCACAGTTCAAAATGGTGGCGTGAGTTATTCTGTTACAAGCATCGGAGAAGATGCGTTCCTCCGTTGCAGTGGCTTGACATCGGTGACCATTCCTAACTCTGTAATCATCATTAATGCTTGGGCTTTTGGCTATTGCGACAGTCTTGTTACGCTGACCCTCCCCAACTCTGTCACAACAATTCGCTATAATGCATTCTCTGATTGCAAAAATTTGACAATTACGGTTCCTAACTCGGTTTCAACCATAGAAAGTATGGCGTTTAGCGAAGTACATAACCTGATATATTCCGGGCCAGTAAAAGAAGGCCGCCCGTGGGGTGCGCAATTCATAAATGCTTTATTTGCTGAAAATGGTTTTGTTTATGACATTAACGATAACACGATTCTTAACGGATATTGTGGCGAAGAGACCAATTTAATCATTCCGAATACGATTACAACTATCGCCGACAGGGCTTTCTGCGACAACCAAAAACTGGTTTCTGTAACCATTCCAAATTCAGTTACCAGCATCGGCAACCAGGCTTTCAGTATGTGCGTATTTTTGAAATCAATAAACATACCCGCTTCTGTGAAAAGCATTGGTTCTGAAGCATTCAGAAGTACCGTAATTAAATCAGTGACAATTCCCGAGGGGGTTGAAGCAATCGGTGATTATACATTTTATAGTTGTTATTTCCTCGATACTGTGACCATTCCAAACACAGTTAAAAGCATCGGTAACTATGCGTTTACCGATTGCTATGGCTTAAAATCGGTAACCATTCCGAATTCCGTCACCAGCATCGGCAATTATGCGTTTTCAAGTTGTGACAGCATACAGACGATAACCATCCCTAATTCGGTTACAAGCATCGGTGAGTCGGCTTTCTCTAGCATCCAGAACGTAATCTATACAGGCACGGCAACTGGCAGCCCGTGGGGAGCATACTTTGCCAATGCTGAATTTGACGAAGACGGTTTTGTCTTTTCAAATACCAGTAAAACCCATCTTATCGGGTACGTTGGGGAAGGCGGTGACATAACAATTCCTAGTACGGTTACCAGCATTGGCGATAACGTTTTCCGGAGTATTGCAGGCAATAAAATTACTTCTGTCACTATTCCGAATTCAGTCACAAGCATTGGTACCTACGCATTCGGCGGTTGTGAATATTTGAGTTCGGTGAACATTCCAAACTCGGTGACAAGCATTGGCAAAGGAGCGTTCGCTGGTTGCGCAATAACTTCAATCATCATTCCAGAGTCAATGGACAGCATCAGCGATGATGTATTCTGGAACTGTCAGCAACTGGCTTCGGTAACCATTCCGAATACCGTTAAAAGCATTGGCAAAGGTGCGTTCTGGGGGTGCCGTAGTTTGAAATCAATAACCATTCCTGATTTAGTTACCGTAATCAACGAAGATGTGTTTGAAGAGTGCACCGGACTAACTTCAGTAACGTTTGGCAAATCTGTAAAAGAAATCGGCATGAATGCATTCTCGGGAGCCGGTCTTACTTCAATTTCATTTCCCAACACGGTTGAAACTATCGGCGATGGTGCTTTCACCTATTGCAGAGGTCTGAAATCGATAAGCATTCCCCGCTCAATTAAAAGTATTGGCCATCAGGCATTTGATTTTTGCGATAACCTTGATACTCTTATTTGCAACACCGAATCCATCAGCACTGTTTTCCAAAACGTTCCATCAATAAAAGTCATAATCATTGGCGATGATGTCACAAACATACCCGCTCACGCATTCGATAATTGCGAAAATCTCACTTTCATAAGTATTTCAAAATCAGTTAAATCAATTGGCGAATGTGCGTTCAACTGCAACAAACTAACCAAAGCGGAATTTGGAAGCATTGAGAGTCTGTGCGCAATGAAATTCGGCGACGATTTGGCCAATCCTTTGACTTCTGCCGGACATCTCTATATCAATGGAGAGGAAATCATCGATTTGAAAATACCCGATTCGGTGACAAGCATCGGCGAATACACATTCATAAATTGCGGCAGTCTGAAATCAGTAACCATCCCCAATTCGGTTAAAAACATCGACTTCAGTGCTTTCATAAATTGCTCCGGCCTGACAAAAGCCGAATTTGCAAGCATCGAAAGCCTGTGCGCAATGAAATTCGCCAACGATGCGGCAAATCCATTGTTCTATGCCAAACATCTCTATATCAATGGTGCAGAGGTCACCGACTTGATAATTCCCAATTCGGTGGAAAGCATCAGTTACAGTGCTTTCATCAATTGCTCTGGCCTGAAATCGGTGAAAATCCCAGAGTCTGTCAAGACAATTGACAACGATGGTTTTGCCGGTTGCGAAGGCCTGATAAAAGCCGAATTTGCAAGCATTGCAAGTTTGTGCAGCATTAAATTCATGAACGACAAGGCCAATCCATTGTACTATGCCAAACATCTCTATATCAATGGCGTAGAAGTTACCGATTTGGAAATTCCCGATTCAATGGAAAGTATTGGCGACTATGCGTTCTACAATTGCAGCAGCCTGAAATCGGTAAAGATTCCCGGTTCTGTTAAAAAAGTCGGCAGCGATGCTTTCGAAAACTGCACCGGTCTCACAAAAGCCGAATTTGCCAGCATCGAGAATCTGTGCGGAACAGAGTTCGGCGGGATTTATGCCAATCCGCTATTATATGCCAAACATCTCTATATCAATGGTGCAGAGGTTACAAATTTGGAAATTCCGAATTCTGTGAAAAATATCGGTGTTGCAGCGTTTGCCGGTTGCACTAGTGCAACATCAGTTACTATTCCTAGTAGTGTGACAAGCATCGGCGACTGGGCATTCTACGAATGCAGCGGTCTGAAAACGATAACCATTCCTGATGAAGTTGAGGATGTTGGTTACAGCGCCTTTGCAAACTGCACGGCCACAATTCATTGCAAAGAGGTAAGATCCGGTTGGAACAGAAATTGGTATGGCCATCAATACGAAGGCGAGATTATTTTGAGAAATGGCACTAAACTGGGTACTTACGTCGCTGAGTCAGCCACTGAAGCAATCAGCATCTACGCCTACGGCAACACCATTGTTGTTGAAAACGCCAATGCCGATATCTTCATCTACAATGCCATGGGGCAACTTGTGAACCGCGCCATTTCTAATGGCCTGCGCAACGAGATTGCCATCAACGGCACTGGAATCTACATTGTCAAAGTTGGCAACACTGCCAAACGGGTAAAAATTTGAAATTTATTTTTTTTCGATATAAGGCTGCGAGATTCGTCTTGCAGCCTTTTTTATTTTCCGACCATCCTCTTCTATTCTGCCGTTCAATCCTTCAATTATTTGATGTAGTTTTGCCCGCAGAAACAGCAAATGCAATGTACACCGACTTTCGCGAACAACTGTGCAGCCGCCTTGCCGCCATCAACGATGCCGGGCTTTACAACAACCATGGCACCATCGTGTCGGCCGATGCCGTTATTGAGATTGACGGGCAAAAATTGCTGAATTTCAACACCCCTGCCCCATTTGCGCTGAATGATTGCCAAAATGTCGGTCAAGCCGAAGGAAACACAAGCGAGACTACTGCAGCACTTGAAGCGAGAATCGCCCGTCTGCTCAATGCCGACGACTGCATTCTCTACAACTCGCCAGCCGATGCCAACTGCGCGCTGACAAACCATTTGCTTGGCCGCGCCGATGCTGTGATTTACAACGCATTAAGTCAGTTTGCTTTAAATGGTGGACCAACATTCTGCCGCGCCACGAAATACAAGTATCACGGCTTCGACATCGACGATATCGAAAAACAACTGAAACTGTCACAAGCGCAGCAAAACAGGCTGCTGATTGTTGATGCCGTTGATTTGGCTTCGGGCAACATTGCGCCGCTGAACCGCATTTTTGAACTCGCCAACCGCTACAAAGCCGTTGTGGCCATCGACCAAACGCTATCGGCAGGGCTCATCGGGCAAGGCGGCAGTGGCATTCTCGGTCTGCTCGACACCACCGACGCACCCGAAATCCAAACTGGCTCACTACAATATTTTGGTTCAAATGGCGCTTACATTGCTGGACGGCGCGAGATTATCGACTTTCTGCGCCAGCAGCCTTCTGGCATACAAGCATCGGCCCCACTGACACCACAAAACATTTCCGCCGCCTGTGCCGCCATCGACAGCATCGTCAAATCAGACACCGAACGGCAATATATCTTACAAATTACCAACTATTTCATCAAAAAACTCTATTGTTTGGGGCTTGAGATTCCGCCAACAATGTCGTCGCGCTTTGCCGTGATGGTTGGCGACAGCGGCAATACCGAAACAATAGTGAAAAAATTAGCAAAAAAGGGCGTTCTGGTGGCGGCTCTCACCACGCCGTTTGTCAGCAAAGACCAGTGCCGACTGGTTCTAACTCTTTCGGCAAACCACACCAAAGATGACATCGAAAAAGCGGCAGCCGCATTCGAATCAGAGCTGCAGTTGTTCCCTAAAAGTTAAGACACAGTCACATTTACCACTGTGATTCAATCAGTTGTGCCGTCAACTCACTTTTTATCGAACCAACAAACAAAACCTTTGCACTTACGAAAACTTACATTACTTTTGCACCCGCATCAAAGCATTGGCGTATGGTGTAATGGTAGCACATCAGATTTTGGTTCTGCCAGTCAAGGTTCGAGTCCCTGTACGCCAACATTTTAAATGCGCAAAACCCTGTAGGTGAGCCGCTTACAGGGTTTCTTTATACCCTTACTGAAAATATACTGAAAAATTTTTTTTGACGTACTTAATGACGGGTTCAAAGTCTTTGAAGAACCGTTTCTCTTTTTTTCACCTCTTAAACGGTTATTTACACCATTTACGATCTTTCACCTCTCCACATATTCTATTCCTATCCAATTCACAGCGCCTCAAATCTTACCGTAGCACTGTTACCTTCGGTATCGACAATTGTAAGCGTATGGCTACCGGGCGCCACATTGACCGATAACTCATGAAGGTCGGAGGTGGAGCCTATGAAACTGTCGTCGATGTGCCAATAGATGGTGCCACTGCCAACATGCGCCGCGCGGAACACAAAGCGGCTTTGGCTGCCGTCGAAGTCGGTGGTGCGCACCAGTTTGGAACCATTTTCCGGATAAATTATCTGCATGGTATTCCGAAAGTCGGCCTGGCACTGAGGATGATATGGCGGTATCGGTTCATAATCAATGTGTTGCTGACGATAATAGTAGGCCATTGTCGGTGGCAGCACGAAACGAGGCTCGGTTATTATCTGGCTTACAGGCATGCATGAACTGTTCACTTGATATTTGCGGTCGGGCGAGAGGTGGATAAGGTGGTGATAGGGGCAACATTCAGTTTTTATCACGGCCAACGGCATTATCAGAGTGTCGATGTCGGTGCAGTTGTTACCTGCGCGGAATCCGCTTTGGCGGCATATCGGAATAAGTTCCATTTCGCCGAACGGCTGTTCGAACCAACCGTCATTGGGCAGCATGGAGAATACCGAGAACATTACCGGAGCCGCGAATCCTACGCCCGTCATGCCTGCGCGTCCCTCGCCGTCGGCATTGCCCACCCACACACCAACCACATGGCTCGGTGTCGCGCCAACACACCAAGCGTCGCGTGAGCCGTAACTCGTGCCAGTTTTCCATGCTATCTTCTTCATGCTTTTGAACATTTGCCATGTCGACTCTTCCTCGGGACGGTTCAGGTTCGACATTGCCTCGAATGTGGTGTATATGGATGCGTCGGTTAGCGGGCTTTCAATCGGGCGGGGCTTGCTGCCAGGCATAATGCTGAGTTGACGGTAGTCGGATACGGTGTTGTCTTTCTGGTTCAGGTCACGAGCCATTGACGCGTAGGCGCCGCACAGGTCCATTAGCGACACCTCGGCGCCGCCAAGTATGAGCGATGCTCCGTAATGCTGGTCATCGAAAGGAAGCGTGGTGAGACCTATTTTGCGCAGCAAGGCCAGAAAACGGGCCACATTGTAGCGTTGCAGCATACGCACCAGCGGCACGTTGAGCGACGAACGCAGAGCCTCGGCCGCGGGCACGGCTCCGCTGAATTTGCGGCTGAAGTTCTGAGGCGAGAAGCCGTTGATATTTAGCGGAATATCAGGAATGAGCATTGTGGGTGTTATGCTGCCGTCGGTGAGCATGGCCGCGTACAGAAAGGGCTTAAGTATGCTACCCGACGACCGCGGGGCTACGGCTACGTCAACCTGATTGCTGGCGCGCTCGTCGTTGGACGATGTGGTATTGCCCACGTAGGCTGTCACGTTGCCCGTCTCAACCTCTGCCACAACAACAGCCATGTGGTGGATGTAGTTCGATTTGTATTGCTCAACATAGCGGTTTACCGTGTTTTGGACATTCTGCTGAAGGTCGTACCTGATGGTTGTCTTAGTCTGCTGTCCGGGCCGTTCGCTCCACACGCGCGTAAGCAGATGCGGGGCTGAGTTTGGAAGCGGCAGCGGTTCTGTCGGCAGCGGCTCACTCACAGCCAGCGAGTAGTCGGTTTCGCTTATGATGCCTTCGTTTTTGAGGCGGAGCAGCAGCCCGTCGCGTTTTTTTGCGAGTCGGGCGCGATTTTTGCCCATGTGGATGAGCGACGGCGAATTGGGCAGCACGGCAAGAGTGGCGGCCTCGGCCCATGAGAGTTTGTCGGCACTACGGCCGAAATAGCGCCATGCCGCCGCTGATGCCCCAACCACATTGCCGCCGAACGGCGCATGCGATATGTACGAACTCAGTATCCGCTGTTTGCTCGTTGTCAGTTCGAGGAAGAACGCGCGGTTGGTCTCGCGCAGTTTTTGCGCAAAAGTCCGGCGGCTGTGACCGTACGAGAGCCTTGCCAACTGCATGGTGATGGTGCTGGCCCCTGACTGTATGTGCCGGCTGCTGATATTCTGGTACACAGCCCTGACCACAGCACCCGCGTCGACACCATGGTGGCGGTAGAAGTTCTTGTCCTCGAACATAATAAGGCACGTGGCCAATTTGTCGGGAGTGGTGTCGATGGGCGGAAAACGCCACTGCTCGTCGGGGGCAAGGCGGGCGCCAAGCAGCGTGCCGTCGTCGGCAACAACCACAGTGGCGTAGTTGTTACCGAAGAGCGGACGCGGCGTGGTAATGAACATGACCGCCAACCAAAGCAGAAAAATAACTGCAATGCCAGTGACGATCTTCGTAACCGTCAACTGCCACAGCCGTTTTGCCATATCCGCCAATCTTCTGCTCATTGGGTGAAAAAAGTGTTCTTTAATAGAAATTGGAGTTCCTTTTGATTCCGCCGATTCCCATTCCAACCTGAATACATGAAAAATTCATTAGTTTTATCGGTATTATTTCTGTCTGCACAAATATATCGGAGAGAAATAATATTGACAACTGCCGCATAATATATTACCTTCGCAATATCAATTAAAAACAAAAAGTATGAAAAAGCAGATTCTGTCCATTTTGCTAATGGCATTTGCCGCTGTTTTTGCCGGTTGCAATTCGGAAAACAAGCAAGTAAAAAATTACAGTCCTTATGTTGATGCATTCACACCCAATGAGGTGCCGCGTGACTCGAAAATAAGCATTGAGTTCAACAGGGAGATTATTGACTCGTATGCCAATGACAAAAGCATTTCCAAATATGTGAGTATCAATCCATCTCTAAGCGGAGAATGGGTTGTGCTGAACGACAACAAACTGATAGAGTTCACACCTTCGAAACCGCTGAAGGCAGGCAAAACCTACACCGTGGTTGCCGATGTGAACAAATTGCTTGGCGTGGACAAACCTGAGGGCAAATTCACGTTTAAGTTCACAGCCTTGGCATGGCAGGCCAATGCGTTTTTCAGCGACTATAGTATCGACGACTCCGGTGATGGACTCTTCAAGAGAAAACTGTCAGTCATGACTGTCGACCGCGACTCGGACGAGGGTGGTGAGAG
>JAEEPS010000126.1 GCA_016284875.1 Salinivirgaceae bacterium
GAGTCGCTCGAATCCACATCGCCCGTGATACCTGACATTATCTGGTAGTCCTCATCGGCCTCTTCCTTAATCACATCCACAACATCGTCGATGGTGATTCGGCCCTTGAGCCGCCCAATGCTGTCCACAACCGGCATCGACACCATGTCGTACTTGCGCATGATGTTGGCCACCTCCTCGCAACTGTCGTCGGTTTTCACCGAGATTATGTCCTCAACAATACTCTTAACTTTCTGATTGTCGTTGGCCAAAAGCAAACTCTTCAATGGCAGAACGCCTTTCAGAATTTCTTGGTCATCAACCACATACACATAAAAGAACTCACCCACGTCGGGTGCCTGCTTGCGGATTTCCTCAACGCAGTTGCGCACGGTCATGTTCTCGTTCACGCTGATAAGTTCCGTCGCCATAAGACCGCCGGCGGTGTCGGGGTCGTAGTTCAGAAGGTCGACAATGTCGCCAGCCTGCTCAATGTCGCTGATGTTCGAAAGAACCTCATCTTGCTTTTCTTCAGGAAGTTCCGAAATGATATCGGCCGCATCGTCGGAGTCCATGTGGTCGATGACGGCGTGGGCGATTTCCTGTCCCGAAAGGTCCTCGAGCAGTTCCTCACGGTCGTCTTCTTCAAGTTCGATGATGGCGTCGGCGGTGAGTTCCGACGGCAGCAAATTGAAAAGGTAGTGGGCATCGTCGGGTTCAAGTTCGCCCAAGATTTCGGCAACGTCGGCAGGGTGAAGTTCCGACACCATCGATTTTATCGACTCATCGCTGCGCTCTTGAATGGCAAGTTGCAGTTCTTCAACAAATTCCTTATTTAGTTCGAAACGCATAATTTCAGTTTTTTAAAAGTCCGTCAATAATGTTCGTCAGTTCCACGAACTCGCTAACACTCAATTGTTCAGGCCGTTGTCGGAAGACCGGCAAGTCGCACCGACGGTCCTGCAGAATTGGCTTCAGGCTGTTCGAGAGAGTTTTTCGCCGCTGGTTGAAACTTGTTTTCACCACTTTGGTGAACAGTTCTTCGTCGCACGGCAAGTGCTCTACATTGTTGCGTGTCAGCCTGATAACGCCGGACTTTACCTTTGGGGGCGGGTCGAACTCGCACTCGTTGACGGTGAACAGATAGTCGATATTGTAATATGCCTGCAGCAGAACGCTCAGAATGCCGTAGACCTTTGAGCCCGGCGCTGACGCCACGCGTTCGGCCACTTCTTTCTGGAACATTCCCACCATTTCGGGAATCATCTGGCGGTTTTCCAAAATCTTAAACAGAATCTGGCTCGATATGTTGTAGGGGAAATTTCCGGCCACCGAAATGGGCTTCGCGAATAGCGCCTGAAGGTCGAGTTTTAGAAAATCGCCCTCGATAATGCGGCCGTTGAGTTCGGGCATTTCAGCCATCAGGTAGCACACCGATTCGTGGTCGATTTCAACCACCCGCACATCGGCCCCGGGACGGTTGAGCAGATGCCGTGTCAGTATGCCCATTCCCGGCCCGATTTCGAGAATCACGTTCGGCGCCGACGGGGTGAACCCATTGGCTATCCGCGCCGCAATGCCTTGATTGGTAAGGAAATGCTGCCCCAAATTCTTTTTTGCCCTGACTTTCTGCATCGCCGTTGATTTAGGTTCGCAAGATAGATTTTTCTGAACACAATTTTGCAACCAAGTTGCATCGGGAGTGTCATATTTTTGTTTCCGAAAGAATTTTAAAAACATACAATCATGGAAACAGAAAACTTGAATCAGATGCAACATTCTCACGATGAGCATGAGCATCACCATCATCACGACGGTGAGCATCATCACCACCATCACCACGATGGCGAGCACGAGCATCATCACGAAGGTGAGCACGAACACCATCATCATCACGACGGTGAACATCATCATCACCACCATCATCACAGCCACGGGCACGAAATCAAGTCGCTCAATTCGGCGTTTGTGGTGGGCATAATGCTGAACGTGCTGTTTGTGGTGGCCGAAGCCGTTGCGGGCTGGGTGAGCAACTCGATGGGCCTGCTGGCCGACGCTGGTCACAACCTGAGCGATGTGGCAAGTCTGCTGCTTGCGCTCATCGCCTTCCGTATGGCGCGGCGCAAGGCATCGTCGCACTACACCTACGGCTACAAGAAAAGCACTGTTCTGGTGTCGCTGCTCAACGCACTGATACTAATTGTGGCGGTGGTATTCATTGTGTATGAAAGTGTTGAGAAACTGCTCAACCCCGAAGTGGTGGGCGGCAAGGTGATAATCATCACAGCGGCTATTGGTGTGGTTATCAACGGTTTGACGGCTTATTTGTTCATTGACAAGAAAGACAGCGACCTAAACGTGAAGGGCGCCTACTTGCATATGGCTGCCGACGCGCTGGTATCGGTTGGCGTGGTGGTTTCGGGCATTGTGATTCTGTTCACGGGCTGGTATTTCATTGACGCCATCATCGGATTGGCGGTTGCAGTCATCATCATCATCTCGACCTGGGATTTGCTGAAAGACAGTCTGCGCCTGGCTTTGGACGGTGTTCCGTCGTCAATCGACACCGATGTGCTGATGCACGAAATAGGCGAAGTTGAAGGTGTTGAAGAAATCCACCACCTGCACGTGTGGGCCATCAGCACCACCGAAAACGCCGCCACGGCTCACGTGGTGGTTGGCAATCTGGCTGATATGCAGCGCATTAAAACCGACATAAAGCACACGATGGCAGGGCTGGGAATCGGCCACACCACGCTCGAGTTTGAAGAACACGGCTTCGAGTGCGGTGAGCATGACCATTGTTGAATTAGGCTTGCACACAATAGAGACGTGGCGCGCCGCGTCTCTACAATACCACAAAAAAGGCCTACACCCTAACAGCGGATGCGGGCCTTTGTGTTTTTAGAAATTGCCTGATTATTTGCGCCGAACAGGGCGAACAGACCGACCCAAACTGCGGTCGCCGCTGTACGATGGGTCCACATCGCTGCTATAGAAGTCGCAGTCAAGCGCGTAGTACGGGTAGTACTTGTCGAGCGAAGCCGACCAGTAGGCGCCGTACGAACCAGCGTAGCCGAGGTACGTGCCGCGGCAACCGGCAGCTGGAAGAAATATGTGGGCATCCTTAAAAGAATAAGACGCTGACGGTGTGCCATCATTAAACACTTTTGTTCCTTTATCGCCTTCGGCTTTGGCTTTATAAACTATATAACCATATACGCCCTGATTGTTGTAGTTTGACGACCAAACCCAATAACATTGGTTGCTCAATTCTTTCCATTCAGCATGGGTTGGCATTGTCCAACCTGCACCCAATACTGCAGTGGCAGCATCGTCGGGCAATTCAAGAGTGGTAAGGTTGTCTGTGAAACCATTGTAACCACATTGAGCATCGCTGCAATATTTTGTAAGAGTTTCGAACGAGCCTTTGCAATATTTATATATCTCCCATTCGTAAATGTCTTTTGTTTCGGTCTCACCCCACGCATAATAGTGACCATATTCCCAGGGTTTGGCTGCCCCTAAATTGCAGGTTGCCCAAAGTGTGCCGCTTTCAAGGTCTAAATCCACAGTAGGCGCAAAAAACAATACTGCAAACAATGCTACCAAACTAATGTCTTCGTTGCCAATGGTAATGGTTCGTGGATTGTCGGTGTTTCCATCGCTCCAACTCACAAAACCGCAACCATCATCAGGTTTGGCAGTAATAGTTACACTGCTACCACGGGCATAGCGGCCATTAACTTCGGTTTCGATTGAGCCGTTTTCGCTTGCAGATATTGTAAGAAGTGGGTTTTGCACAAATTGAGCCGTTAGGGTTATTTCTGCATTACTTATGGTAAAGTTTCGTGGATTATCAGTGTTGCCATCGCTCCATTTGTTAAAGTAATAGCCATCGGCAGGGACAGCCGTAAACACAACAGTTTCACCTTCTTTGTATTCGCCATTTTGTCCTTCAACAGTTCCGCCTTCAGTGGCAGTAACCTTAACCATATATGTCGGTTCATCTTTTTTGCACCCGGCAAACACCATCGAAATCAATGCAACGCCAAATGTTGCCCATAATAGTTTTCTCATATCGATATTATTTTTTACAAAATTACCATTTTATGCGGATTAGCAAACAGTTGCCTTTTTGCCGAAAAAAATCCGCGCCGACGGCTATCAGAACCAACCAAATTCCGTATCATTGCAAAATTTTTTTTATTCCGAAAAACGCAACAAAAATGGCAAAGATTTTCAACGACGTATCAAGAACATTTGGCGAGTTTCTGCTGATTCCGGGACTCACAACCAAACAGTGCATTCCCACAAACGTGTCGCTCCGCACGCCGCTTGTGAAATTCAAGAAAGGCGAAGAGTCGGCCATCAACCTGAACATTCCGTTTGTGTCGGCCATTATGCAGTCGGTTTCCGACTCGGGCCTGGCAATCGAGCTTGCGCGTAACGGCGGCCTGTCGTTCATATTCGGCTCGCAGCCTATTGAGTCACAGGCTGATATGGTTCGCCGCGTCAAGAAATTCAAAGCCGGTTTCGTCACCAGCGACTCGAACGTGAAACCCGACAACACGCTCTACGACGTGCTCGACCTGATTCAGCGCACGGGCCACTCAACCATCGGCGTGACCGACGACGGAACGCCAAACGGCCGCCTACTGGGTATGATTACCAGCCGCGACTACCGCACCGACAAGGACGACCTGAACGACAAGGTGGCGCAGCATATGACTCCGTTCGACAAACTGACCGTCGGCAAATTGGGCATCTCGCTGAGCGACGCCAACCAACTCATCTGGGACAACAAACTCAACACGTTGCCTATCATCGATGAAAATCAAAAACTTATGTACTTCGTCTTCCGCAAGGACCACGACAGCCACCACGAGAATCCGAACGAACTGTCGGACTCGAACAAGAAACTGCTTGTGGGCGCCGGCATCAACACGCGCGACTATGAACAGCGCGTTCCGGCGCTGATTGAGGCTGGTGCCGATGTGCTCTGCATCGACTCGTCGGACGGCTACTCGGAATGGCAACTTGAGACACTGAAGTGGATTAAGTCGAAATACGGCGACAAAGTGAAGGTTGGCGCTGGTAATATTGTTGATAAAGAGGGATTTGACTATCTGGTTGCAGCCGGGGCCGATTTCATTAAGATTGGTATTGGCGGCGGTTCAATCTGCATCACCCGTGAGCAAAAAGGCATCGGACGCGGTCAGGCTACTGCCGTGATGGATGTGGCAGCCGCTCGCGACGAATATTTCAAGAAAACAGGTATTTACATTCCAATCTGCTCTGATGGCGGTATTGTGCAGGATTACCATATGGTGCTGGCTCTGGCTATGGGCGCCGACTTCCTGATGATGGGCCGCTATTTCGCCCGCTTCGACGAGTCGCCGACCAAGAAACTCACCATCGGCAACCGCATTGTGAAGGAGTACTGGGGCGAGGGTTCGAACCGCGCAAAGAACTGGCAACGCTACGATATGGGCGGTGCCGCTGCTCTGAAGTTCGAGGAAGGCGTTGACAGTTACGTGCCTTACGCTGGTAAGATGAAGGACAACCTGGCGCAAACTTTGGGCAAAATCCGCGCCACAATGTGCAGCTGCGGTTCATTGTCAATCAAAGAGTTGCAACAGAATGCAAAAATCACCGTCGTATCTTCGACATCAATTATCGAAGGCGGTGCACACGATGTGATTCTGAAGGATCAGAACTAACAATTCGGATACATATATAAGGCGAACGGGGATTAGAAATCATCTAACCCCCGTTTTTATTTTGCATTTTTGACTATTCAATTCTGCGATTGTGCTAAAAACAAGTGCCTATTTCCCAACACCTAATCCCCAACACCCAACACCACATCTTCATTCCTTGCTCCACCTTCCGCTTGCACCGCAGGGCAGCACCAAGCCGTTCGAAGTCACAGGCAGACCAACTTCGCTTGCCGCAACATTGCCGCCAAAGCGTTTCAGTGCCGTGCTCAACATATACGACAGTACCGCGGGTTGTAAACCTGTTGTGTATGAATTGATTAAGAAGAAAAGCGGTGAGTCGTTCAAGAGTTGTGAGCAAAGTTGGATGAGCGGAAAAACATTGTCTTCAATCTTCCAGATTTCGCCTTTCGGGCCGCGACCGTACGATGGCGGGTCCATAATGATGGCGTCGTAGCGGCTGCCGCGACGGATTTCACGCTCAACAAATTTAACGCAGTCATCCACAATCCAGCGGATTGGCGCTTCAGCCAGACTTGACACTGCAGCATTCTCGCGCGCCCAAGCCACCATTCCTTTTGCCGCATCAACGTGCGTGACGTGTGCCCCGGCTGCCGCCGCCGCAATGGTTGCGCCGCCAGTGTAGGCGAACATATTCAGCACACTGATTTTGCGGTCGGGATTTTGCTGCTTTGCCGCGGCAATTATCTGCGAGAACCAGTCCCAGTTCACAGCCTGCTCGGGGAAAACGCCCGTGTGTTTGAAACTGAATGGTTTGAGTCTGAATGTCAGTGTTTTGCCGATAATCAGCGGATAACGGATCGTCCACTCGTTTGGCAGATTGAAGAACTCCCACTCGCCGCCACCGCTCTTGCTGCGGTGGTAGTGGCCGTTCATCCGCGTCCAGCCTTTTTCGGTTTTCGGCGTGTTCCAAATCACCTGCGGGTCGGGGCGGACAAGCGTGTATTTGTCCCAGCGTTCAAGTTTTTCGCCACAAGAACTGTCAATCACTTGATAATCT
>JAEEPS010000127.1 GCA_016284875.1 Salinivirgaceae bacterium
CAATACACCAAAGAGCACCAATCGGCTCTTGAGGCGCAGCGCCTGGCTCACTTCATTGCCGGTGCGCCGGTGGTTTTTCAGGTCTCGCGCCTGATGATTAAATTCGGAATTCTGAAGGCTCTCGCCGACAGCCGCAACGGTTTGACTCAAACCGAGATAGCCACAAAATGCAAACTCACCGAGTATGCCGCGCAGGTGCTGCTTGAAGCGTCGCTCTCAATCGGCACTGTGATTTTTGCCGACGAGCACTACAAAATCACCAAAGCCGGCTGGTTCCTTATTAACGACACAATGGTGAACGCCAATCTGAACTTCAATCACGATGTCAACTATCTGGGACTGTTCCGGTTAGAAGAGTCGCTCTTGAACGGCAAGCCCGAAGGTTTGAAGGTGTTCGGTCAGTGGCCGACTATTTACGAGGGACTGTCGCAATTGCCGCCCGATGTGCAGAAAAGTTGGTTCGGGTTCGACCATTTCTACAGCGATAACTCGTTTGCCGAAGCCCTGAAAATCGTCTTCGCCAACCACCCGCGCACGCTGCTCGACGTTGGCGGCAACACCGGCCGCTGGGCCACGCAGTGCGTTTCGTTCGACAAGGATGTGAATGTCACCATTATGGACCTTCCGCAGCAGATTGAGATGATGAAAAAGCAGACCGCCGGGCTCGACGGCGCCGATCGCATTCACGGTCACGGTGCCAACCTGCTCGACCCCGCAGTGCCGTTCCCAACAGGCTTCGATGCCATCTGGATGAGTCAGTTCCTTGACTGCTTCTCGGAGGCCGAAGTGACTAGCATCCTGACACGCGCCGCACGCTCGATGACGAAGGAGAGCACCGTCTTCATTATGGAGACGTTCTGGGACCGCCAACGTTTTGAGACCGCAGCCTTCGACCTGACAATGACAAGCATCTATTTCACTGCAATGGCCAACGGCAACAGCAAGATGTACCATTCCGACGATATGACGCGCTGCATCGAGGCTGCAGGCCTGCAGGTTACCGCAATGCACGACGGCGTTGGATTGGGACACACCATTGTGGAGTGCAAGGTGAAGTGATTGAATAACTGAATGCGTGAATGTTGATTTAAGAATTTATCAGGCAACCCACTTGAATTAAATCCCTAAAGCGAATATTTTTGCACGTTAAAATCAGAATTAAACGGCATTATGACCGAACCGATGCTTAAAGACGCACAGATACTGACGCTCATCCCGCAGCGCCCGCCAATGGTTATGGTGGACGCCTTCTACGGCATTGAGGACGGTGTGTCGCGGTCGGGGTTGACGGTGGCCGACGGCAACATCTTCTGCAAGGGCGGACGGCTGCGCGAGCCTGGCATTGTGGAGCACATTGCGCAATCGGCGGCGGCCCGCGTGGGCTACATTTTCACGCAGCGCGGAGAGCAGGTGCCGCTGGGCTTCATCGGGTCGGTTGACAAACTGACAATCAGCCACTTGCCGAAGGTGGGCAGCCAAATGCTGACCGAAATCAGCGTGCTGCAGGAAATGGGCGGACTGTCGCTCATATCGGCGAAGACCGAAGACAACGACGGAACTGTGGCCGAATGCCGAATGAAAATTTTTCTAAAAATCGACTAAAGGAATTTGTTGATAATGAAGACAAAAAGCAAAATACGCGAAGCCGTTCTCACCGACCGCAAGACCATCACCATAAGGTTCAGCGAGGTTGACGCAATGCAGGTGGTGTGGCACGGCGAGTACATCCGCTACTTTGAGGACGGGCGCGAGTCGTTTGGCAAGCACTACGACGGCCTGAAATATATGGACATTTTCAACAGCGGATTCCTGGCGCCAATGGTTGAACTGAACTGCCAATACAAGCAGTCGCTCACGTTTGGCGAGGAGGCCGTCATTGAGACGCGATACATCCGCACGGCGGCGGCGAAGATTATGTTCGACTACACCATCTACCGCGCGTCGGACAACACGGTGGCCGCCACGGGCAGTTCGGTTCAGGTGTTTGTGAACGCCCAAACGCGCGAACTCGAACTGAACAACCCGCCGTTCTACGCCGATTGGCAGAAACGTTGGATAAAAGATTGACCTACAGCCAAAAGCAAACATCAGAAATGAAGATTTACATAAACGCCGACTCGATTGTAACGCCGATAGGATTCGGCACGCAGGAGAACCTTGCGGCGCTCTGCTCGTACCGAAGCGGGCTCACGAATCACACCACTTCCGACGTGTCGGACACACCGATTGTAATGTCGGAGTTTCACGACCACTCTATCAGACTTGAGTCGAAGATTCTCGACCTGGAATCGCAATACACCAAATTTGAGCGGCTGGTGATAATGGCCATCACCGACATTCTGGATCAAACGCATATCGATTTGGAAGACAAGACGGTAGGCATTGTCATTTCAACCACAAAAGGAAACTCGGTGCTGATTGACCACACCGCGGAGTCGCAGGACGGGCGCGTGTCGCTCTGGAAAACATCGGACCGCATCGGGCGCTATTTTGGCGCGGCCAACCGTCCGATTATCGTGTCAAACGCCTGCATATCAGGACTTTCGGCAATGATTGTGGGCAAGCGGCTCATTGAGGCGGGCGTGTACGAGAGCGTGATTGTGGCGGGCTGCGACGTGCTCACCCACTTCATCACGAGCGGTTTCAAGTCGTTCAAATCGTTGAGCGCCAAACGCTGCGTGCCGTTCGACGCGCGCCGCGACGGACTGAACCTTGGCGAGGGCGCGGGTGCCGTGCTGCTGTCGCCAAACTACGACGAGAACAGCATTCTGCTGGCGGGCGGCGCCATCAGCAACGACGCCAACCACATATCGGGCCCTTCGCGCACGGGCTACGAACTGAACCTGGCCATTCGCGGGGCAATGCGCGAGGCTGGCGTGGAGCCCGCCGACATCAGTTTTGTGAACACTCACGGCACTGCCACCGTCTACAACGACGAAATGGAGTCGAAAGCCGTGACGCTGGCCGAACTGCAAAACTGCCCCGTGCAAAGCCTGAAGCCGTATTTCGGGCACACGCTGGGCGCGTCGGGAATCATTGAGGCCATTGTCTGCGCCCACGAACTGCGAATGGGAACTGTCTTTGGCACATTCGGTTACGAGAAGCCTGGCACGCCAATGCCGCTCAAGGTTTCAGCCGAGCATCAGAGAATCAGGAAAATGCGCCACTGCGTGAAGACGGCGTCGGGATTCGGGGGCTGCAACGCCGCCATTGTGCTGTCGCTTCCGCAATACGCCAAACCCGAACTCGAAACGCAGCCCGCGCAGTTGCGGAGCATACGGTCGATTTCGGTTTTCAACTCGCAGATTAAAGTCGGCAAGCGAATTGTATTCTCTTCGAAATCAACTGAATACGGAACGTTCATCCGCGAGGCGTTCAAAAAACTTGGCGACGAGAATCTGAAGTTCTACAAAATGGACAATCTCTGCAAACTGGGCTATGTGGCCGCTGGCTATCTGCTTAACAATGTAGAGTTTAAGCCCGAAGAAATGGGCATAATCGTTATGAATGCCGTGGGCTCGCTCGACACCGACCTTGACCACGAGCGCATCATCAGCGAGCAGGGCGACGCAATGGCAAGCCCGTCGGTGTTCGTCTACACGCTGCCGAACGTGGTGGTGGGCGAAATCTGCATCCGCTACAAAATCAAGGGCGAAAACACCTTCTTCATCCGCGAGGGGCACGAGAGCGAGGTGACAATGAAATATATTGAGAAGGCAATGGAGCGTCAGAATCTGCGCTACTGCATCACGGGCTGGCTCGAACTGATTGGCTCGCGCTACAGGGTGAATCTCAATCTGTTGGAAAATACTGGTTTTAAGGGAGATAAGGGCGATACGACAGAAACGGCGGAGGCTGCAGAAGTTGAGAAACCGCGTAAGCCACGGCGCAGAGCGACTAAACCGAGGGCAACTTCTTTAACCACGGAAAACACAGAAAACACGGAAAAAAGTGCAAGAAAAGCGGCGCAAGCGCCGACGGAGGGCACGGAAAATTGAGAACTAATATCGCGAAAGCACTAAAAATGAATGAATTGACAACGGAGATTTTTGAACGACGGTTTTTTTTTAACCACGGAAAACACTGAAATCACGGAAAATAATGCTTAAAAGCGGCGCAGGCGCCGACGGAAAACACGGATTTTTGAGGGCTGATATCGCGAAAGCGCTAAAATTGAATAAATTGCCAACGAAACTATTAGGAAGAAATATAAGATTGATAACTATTTAAAATTCAATATAATACGCAGAAACAATGGAAGAGTTGATTGAAAAACTTAAAGGCGAACTGATTGCCGAACTGAATCTTGAGGAGGTTACCCCCGCCGACATCGACGCTGAAGCACCGCTTTTCGGCGACGGCGGTCTGGGCTTGGATTCGATTGACGCACTGGAGATTATCTTGATTCTGGAGCGCAACTACGACATCAAAATCGAGAATCCCGCACAAGGAAAAGAGATTTTCTACTCGGTGAAAACGCTGGCCGAATACATCACCGCCAATCAGAAAAAATAAATGCGGATTGCGGTTACGGGACTCGGCGCGGTGTCGGGCATCGGCTTTTGTGTGAGGGAAAACATTGAGTCGTTGCGCACGGGGCGGCACGGAATGGGCAAACCACGGTTTTTCCAAACCACGCTCGACGTGCCCGTGTCGGAAGTGAAAGCAACGAACGCCGAACTTGCCAAACGCCTGAATCTCAACGCCGAACGCACCTATTCGCGCACCGCTCTGCTGGGGCTTATGGCTGCGCGTGAGGCTGTGACCGACGCTGGCATCGACGTCAGCAAAAAGCACGTGGGCTTCATTTCATCCACTTCGGTGGGCGGAATGGACCTGAGCGAGGTGTTCTACAACGATTTCCGCACCGACCACAACCGCGGACGGCTGCGCCTTGTGAGTCAGCACGACTGCGGCGCAAGCACCGAGTTTATTGCCAACCAATTAGGAATCAATGGTTTTGTAACTACCATCAGCACGGCCTGCTCGTCGGCGGGCAACGCCATTATGCTTGGCGCGAGAATGCTGCAGCACAATATGCTTGACGCTGTTGTGGCTGGCGGCACCGACGCGCTCTGCAAGTTCACGCTGAACGGATTCGGCTCGCTAATGATTCTCGACAAAGAGCACTGCCGCCCGTTCGACGCCACTCGCGCGGGGCTGAACCTTGGCGAGGGCGCGGGCTACATTGTTTTGCAGCGCAGCGAGGACGCTGCACGCGCACCTTACTGTCTTTTAACTGGTTACGCCAACGCCAACGACGCCTACCACCAAACGGGCTGCTCGCCCGAGGGCAACGGCGCCTTCGGCTCAATGAGCGCGGCAATGGCGGTGGCGGGTCTGCAACCGTCTGATATTGATTATATCAACGTTCACGGCACTGCCACACCCAACAACGACCTTTCGGAAGCCGCAGCCATCCGCCGCATTTTCGGCAACCGCGTGCCACCGTTCAGTTCGGTGAAGGCGTTCATCGGTCACACGCTGGGCGCGTCGGAAGGCATTGAGGCTGTATATTCGGCTCTGTCAGTGAAAAATGGATACGTTTATCCGAACCTTAACTTTAAGTCGGCTGACGAGGCCATCGGGCTTGCGCCTGAAACCGAATTTGCCGAAGGACGCCGCGTGCGCAACGTGCTGTCGAACGCTTTCGGGTTCGGCGGAAACGATACGTCGCTGGTGTTTTCACGGGCCGACTGACACAAAACATTAAACCACAAGAAACACTGAAAAACAATTAAATACAAAGCAGCGCAAGCGCTGACGGAAAACGCAGAAGCAAAATGAAACCTGTCTATATCACACGAACCTGCCAAATTACTAACGACCAACTCGTTATGGACGGCGTTGAGGCTGTGCTCGATTACAAGGAAATTATTGCCGACCCCGCGCTGCGCCGCCGTATGAGCCGAATTGTGAAAATGGGCGTGGCCTGCGGCCTGAAGTGCATCGAGGGACTGGCCCCCGAAAGCATCGACGCCATTATCACAGCCACGGGGTTTGGCTGTCTGGCTGATACCGAGAAGTTTATCGAGTCGATTGTGGCCAACAGCGAGCGGCTTCTGAACCCCACGCCGTTCATTCAGTCCACCTTCAACACCATTGGCGGACAGATTGCCCTGCTGCGCGGAATTCACTCATACAATGTTACTTACGCCCACCGCGGATTGAGTTTCGAGAGTGCGCTGATTGACGCTGCAATGCTGGTTGCCGAGGGCAAGAAGAATGTTCTGCTTGGCGCGATTGACGAGATTACCGCTTCGTCGGCCGACATTCAGCGCCGCCTTGGAATGACGCGCGAATACGAACTTGGCGAGGGCGCCAACTTCTTCGTTCTGAACGCCGCCACATCGGGCAGCAACCGTGCCGCGGTGCTCGACATCGATACCCGCAGCGGCCACCTGACCGACGACAATCTGGTTGAATGGATTGTTGAGACGGCCAACCGCAACGGCATAGAAATAAGCGATTTATGCATTGTGGCCAACTGCAACGCCGCAACCGCCGACGATATTGAAAAGCGTTTGTCGCTGAAAAACAAGCCGTTACAATTCAAAACCTGCGACTACCCGACACTCTCGGCGCGGGCT
>JAEEPS010000040.1 GCA_016284875.1 Salinivirgaceae bacterium
CTTTTTATCATTATATGTATCAAGTACGTCTCGTTTGAATTTGTCTTTATATGTGCGATACTGGTGCTTTATGCTAATACGATGTTCAGAATTAATTCTAGAATTATATATACTCTTTACATATTCGTTCATTGAATATAAACTACCTGCTTGCGAATTGTCAATGAAAATAGTTTTTAATTGTTTGCTATACCCATTAAAGGCGCTTCCTTGAAATGTGTCAAATTTAATAGAGTAAAACTCAAATGGAAACGAGTCTCCATTATTCAACACATTATGTATTTGTTCACTAAATTCAAGATTAGGTTCACATACTAATTTAATACCATCGCATTCAACGCCTTTTGAATTGTTCTTCCCATTTAATATTATTTCCTGTTGCTCATTTAAATATAATTCCACAAACATTTTAGGCAAGTTCTCTTGTTTTTTCTCTCCACGCATAAAGTCGGTTATAACATCTACATTAAATAGTCGTTCCATCCCTATATCTTCAATTCTTGAATGACTTCCTCTGGAGACTAAATCAATGGCTTGTAGAATTGTACTTTTCCCTGATTCATTATCACCAATGAAAATATTTATTGTCGGATTCAATTCTATCTCCAAATCCTTGAAGCGCTTAAAATTGTGCAGAACTATTTTTTTTATTTGTTTCATATAGTGTAAATAACCTATCCTTGTCAGATTTATCTTTTTGTATACGATTATAAATTCCAAATATATGGGAAAAACGACCAAGTCCTAAAACAAAGAATATAATATTAAACTAAAACAAACAAATAAGGCCACCATAAAAGGTGACCTTACATTGCAAACTTTCAAACAATTTTTATTGTCAATTTACAACTACCCGTTTAACCACACTGCCAACCTTAACTATATAAACACCCGTGCCATTGATTTCTATTTTTGCATTTACTTCGTTTGAAAAAGCAACTAATCCTCCATTTGCATTGTAAACACGAATTTGCCCAATAGCATTCTCAACTACTATGGTGTTACTAATAGCATAAATATTGACTGTTTGGGCAGCAGATTCTGAAACTGCAGTTGCAGGATTTGTGTTATTACCACTTTGATTCTCATTCCCACCACCTTGGTTCCCATTGCCGTCCTGTTCTCCCAATGCAGGAATAACTTCTTGTGCAACCAAAACGGCTCCACAAACAGAGCAATGCGAACCTTCAGTTAAACCATCTGTAGTTACTGTTGCTGGTACAGCGGCATCTGCAACAGCAGTGTGTTCTAACATTGGTGTTTCTTTTTGTGCTACTATAACTTCACCACAAACAGAGCAATGTGACCCTTCGGTTAAACCTGTTGTTGTGCAAGTCGCAACCTTGGCAGAATCTATTATTATTGTGTGGAATTCAAACAACGCTGTAAAAGATGTGTCGCTTGTTGTTGAATAAACGCGTGGATTATCAGAATTACCATCGCTCCACTTAACGAAGTGGAATCCTTCGGATGGTATAGCACTTATAGTTAAAGGCTCATTACCAAACATAAGACTGTCGCTTAAAACAACACCTGATGCACTGTCAGAACTACTAACAGATACAATAGCAAATGGTGTTATTTCCTTTAACTTCCATATTTCTGTTGATTTGTAAGATTCAACCGATTCGGCTGGGACATAAATGATTTCAAGCATCGGGAAAATGTCTTGTGGTATAACTGGTGGTACTGTACTATGAATAATAACCTTTGAAAGATTATTACATTCAGAAAATGCTCGAAATCCAATGCTCAAAACTGAACTACCAATACTTAAGGATGTCAAATTACTGCAATCGCTGAATGCACCTTCACCAATAGTTGTTACTGTATTGGGAATGACCACCGATGTCAAACTACTGCAATTGCGAAAAGCAGAACTATTAATATCAGTTACCGAATTGCCAATAATTAGTGATGTCATACTGCTGCAATTCTCAAATGCATTAGAACCTATACTGGTTACAGAATTACCAATGGTAACATCGGTTAAATTATTGCAAAAATCAAACGCATATGCACCAATGCTTATAACTGAATCAGGAATAACAATCGACTTCAAGTTTTCACATTGCATAAATACACTTTCTCCTATGCTAACTACTGAATTAGGTATAATAATGTTAGACAATTTTTTACAACCCAAAAACGCATAATTACCAATTCTTTTGACCGATTTTCCAATATTAATTGATTCTAAATCGACACATTTTTGAAAAGACCTATCTCCAATACTAGTTATCTCATATGTGTTTCCTGCAATAACTGTTTCTGGTATTATTACATTCCCAGAATATGTGCTTGGAATGACCTCAACCTCTTTTTTGTTTATCAGCCGATAACGAATATTGTTATTTGTAAAACATAACGTATATGTTGACTTGAAGTCAATGTCACTTTCTAATATTATTGAAGATAAATTGTCACAACCAGAAAAAGCAGAAGAGTTAATGTCTGTGACTGTACTCGGAATGATTACCGATGATAATTTTTTACAACCAGAGAACACGTTCCCCAAAATACTTGTCACTGAATTTGGAATAACAATAGATGTTAAACTTGTGCAATTTTGAAAAGCATTTTGACCTATATAAGTAACAGAATTAGGAATATTAACTGACATTAAACCATAGCAGTCACAGAAAGCGTAATTGTCGATGCTTAAAACCGAATTGGGAATATTAATTGCTGTCAAACTATTACAGCCTCCAAATGACGACCTTCCAATTGTCATAATAGAATTAGGAATACTTATTGATTCCATATTTGTACAATAGATGAACGCTTCTTCTCCAATAAGTGTTACAGAATCACCAATTATGACCGACTTCAGACTATTACAATAACTAAACGCAGAATTCCCTATTCTTTTAACAATATATGTTATACCTTCATTTTCAATTGTGGCAGGAATCACTATGTCTCCTTCTATGTCGGCAGAAGATTTAACAACCGAGACATAATGTTTTTTTGCATCAAATACTGTGTATTTCAAATTTTCGATTGTAAATGTTGTTTGTGCCCAAACTTGTCCTACAAGCATTGTGGCAAATAAAAACGCAAATAACCTTTTCATTGTTAGATACACTGCTTCTGTGTCGTGCGCAACCTTTGTCCCCGCCGACTCCCCAATTGCGGTATGTTTAAAAAGAAAAACGTGGGAATCAGAACTCATCACTTATCCCGCATACAAGGCCTTCGCATTGCCCATCTTCCGAGAATAAGCAATGCCGAAGCCCACGTTGTATGTCAATTGATAGTATCAATAACACACATAATGGACATTGGCTATTGCCTTACCGTGCGGAAGATTTAGAAGTTGCGAAGTTCTGTATGCCGCAGATAAGACGTTAAGTCAACGTCTTTCTATATACACCTCGCGCAAAAGCGCAAAGGCATTCCAAAGATAGGAATGAAAAATGAAATGAGAAAGGAATTTGCTGTTAGTTGGAAAATAACTTTGTATGCGGTTAATCAACAACTATTTGTAATGGTTTTACCTTAAGAACATAATTATCATTTTGTCCTTCAAAACTTTAGAATAAATTCACTAAACTTAAGTTATTTTAATCAAGACTTTAGAATTTTTCTCCGCACTACTTCCCCATTATACCGTTGAAATTCATCGACAACAGCAATCCGAAATAGTTGTCGTTCAGCGACAAACGGCGGGCGTAGCGCACACCTGCCGAGATGGGCACCGCAATACGATAGATGTGGAAATCGGTCGTCAAGTCGCAGCCCGTTGAGCGCATTGATGTGGTTTTTCCTTCGTTGACGGCTTCGGCGAAATCACAAAAGAGTTTACCTTTTATTCGCTTGATATACAGCGCACTGCCGATACTCAAATCGGGATAGAAAAGCGGTCCACAGTACGATATCATTAATGTTTTGAGCCGAGTGTTCGGCACCGCTTTGTAACCACGCGGATAAAGTACCAACGAATTGAATACAAGATTGTTACGGTTGCTTTCCTGCCAGCCGCCATAAATCGTAATGCCATGGTTGCGGTACGGTCCTGGCAGATAGAGCCAAGCCTGCGCGGCCGTCTGATGGTTCTCGGGTTGGTCGATGTAGTGATGGTAGTCGCCGCGAAGAACGATGCCCCAACGCGATTGCAAATCACGGTGCGCGAGCCGCCTTAACGACTGAAAATAAAGACAATAGCCCAGCGTGTGGTCTGTGGTGTCAACGGCTTTGCGGCCATACGACAATTCGGTGTTGATATATTGGTAAGACGCCTGCGCCGTCAGCGATGTGGTGAAAACGCTCGTTTTCAGCGTCATAGGTACCTGAACAAACGCCACGCCGCGCTTCCGCAGAACATCAAGAGTAATGGTGCCCTTGTTTGTTTCTTGTTGTGCTTTAAACTTATAGATGTCGCCGCGCGCACCGATTATCGGGAAAAAGCCCTTATAGCGGTATTCAAGAAAATAATCGTCTTTGCTTTCTGCGGTAAGCCATTGATAACCAGCCGTTAGGAACGATGTTGAAAGTGCGTCTTGCGACATTATGGTCAAGCCAGGACCGACTTCCGAATCATCGATCCGCACCGATAGCGGCCCCCAACTGTGAATGTTGAGCAGATGCGCCAAACGGCTGTAACGCTGCACTTTATACGCGCTGTCATTGCCGAAAACAACTCTTTGCTCTTGTTCGGCGAGCGCTTGCGTCTGACTGTTTGCAATGGCCGTCGGCATTTCAGTTTTGGCAAGGTTATCTATCTGTTTTTCAGCAATCTGAAAACCATCGGCTGTGTAGTAAGTGAACAGCAGGCTGTCGCCGCTCACGCTGCCTGTACCCACCCCGAACGGACTTTCTGCCACAACACCGAAAGTACTGTCAGTCAAGCTGTAAGCGTACCAGGCGGTATTGCCGTTGTGGTTGCCAGTCATATAGAGTTTGTTGCCGCAGAACAGCAGATTCGAGATGTCATCGTTGATTTGTGGCAGCACGGTGTCGATGGTGCGGCGTTCCAAATCAATCACTGAAACCGACTTGCAATCCTGCTCTATCGCAATGTAAGCCAGCCGTTTATCATCGTCGGACCAAGCCACACGCACAGGCACGGAATTGCCCGTTTGAAACCGCGCCGCCCGACTGCCGTCAAGGTTGTGAAGTTCGACAGCCCACTGCGACGAATCAGCGTAACTGATTGACGCTATTTGATTTGCCGAGTGCGAAAGTGTTGAGCCATAGTAGCGCCCACGGCGAACCAGTGTGCGTTTGCGGTGGCGGTCAAGGTCGTAAGTCACAATTTGGCTGTGGTTGGCGTTTTCCCAGCGAGTGTAACGCAACTGATTCCAAACCAACAAGTTGCCCGATGCGGAAAAATGTTTGACGCTCATCGGGCCAGGACGGGTGATTTTTCTAATGCGGCCTTTGTCGGTATCAATCGTTACAAACGACGGGATATCAGATAGTTGCTCGCGCAAGGCCACCACCTTGCCCTGCGCGTTTTTCTGCGGCACAAAGTAACTTGTGTAGTCGCGCGGTGTTGGCTTTGTAAGCAGTCGGGCATTGTCGGGGGCGGCGTTTTTCGGGCCCGTGGCAAGCGGTTGAAGTGCCGCACGATAGAACTCAACTTCCTTTAAACCAGTAGTTTCGCGTATTCCGCGGCCAAACGGTCGCAGCGCAATCGGGTGTCGCGCCACTCGCGTCATCGCATTCGGCCAAAGTTGTGCGCCATATTGCTGCCGACCATAACTTATTAGTTGATAGCCAAGATGATAGCGCGTTGGCACATTGTCGGCAAACGAACCGAACATTGCTTTCTGATAACTGTAAACGCCTTTCTGCGCCACCTGCGCGGCCAGACGGTTGGTGAAATCGCCCGTGCGTCCGCGGCCCGATGCCGATGCGCCTGTCTCATACGCCACCGCATCGCCTTCCAGAAACCAGTAAGGCACGTGCAGACCGAGCAGAAGCCCCGTATATTGCTCGCCGAGCAGCACGCTGAAAAATCGCGATGCACCCTGCCGCAGCATATCGGTTTGCACCACGTGGCGGAATTCGTGCAGCACAAGTTGCTGATTCCAAGCGTGTTGATAATTATCTGGCGAAGCCGTTGTGAGCAGATTCATCCGCCGCGGCGCCCAAGCCACTTCGCCATTGGCGTACGCCGCCGACGTGAACAGCACCGCAGGAACGCGCCTTGGCTGCCAGCCGAGCGTTTTGCCGCCGCTCATATACACCCGTTCAAGATTGTTGGCGTAGATTTGCCCCAGAGCCGTATCGCTTTGCGGAAAAATTACATCGAAATGCGCTGTTTTTATGTGAGATAGCCTGCGGAAACGGTCTTGACCGCTATCGTAGAATTGGCCTTGAGCCGACATCGCGGCAAGCGCAAAAAACAAGAACAGCAACCGCCTGATTTTTTGATGGCTCATTGCTGTTCTCATTTTATTTCGACTTAAATCGCAGAATATCAACTCTGTATCAAACTACAGTTCGTTAATGAGTTCTGTGATTATTGTTGTCATTTGCGGTTCAACGCGGCCAGCCACGTCCTGCACTTCGTCGTGCGTGGTCTCGCCGTCGGGCGTTGCGGGCTTGTCGGTGTTGGTGATTATCGACAGGCCAAGAACGCGGATTCCCATATGGTGAGCCACAATCACTTCGGGCACAGTCGACATTCCAGTGGCGTCGGCGCCCCAGATGCGGAACATCTTGTATTCGGCAGGCGTCTCAAGCGTCGGGCCAGGGCTGCCAATGTACACGCCTTCTTGCAGTTTGATTCCGTGCCGTTCGGCAATTTTGTGCGCACGCGAAATGAGTTCGCCGTCGTAGGTCTTGCTCATATCGGGGAAACGCGGGCCCAGTTCGTGATAGTTGTAGCCGCGCAGCGGATTCTCGGGGAAGTTGTTAATGTGGTCGCGGATGACCATAATATCGCCAACCTTGAACGTGGGGTTGATTCCGCCCGAAGCGTTCGACACAATCAGAATCTCGATGCCCAGAAATTTCATCACGCGGATGGGGAATGTGAGTTGGTTCATCTCGTAGTTCTCGTAGTAATGGAACCGCCCCTGCATTGCCACCACTTTCTTGTTGCCGAGCGACCCCAGCAGCAACTGTCCCTTATGCCCGTCGACAGTCGAAATCGGGAAGCCAGGAATGTCTTTGTAAGCGATTGATTTATCGACTTTTATTTTGTCGCCCAAACCGCCCAGACCACTACCCAGCACAATTCCCACCTGTGGCTTGTAGTTAAGCCCCTGCAAGACGAATTCGGCTGTTTTTTTGAAATCTTCAATCATCGTTCAACGCATTTATTTTGCGCCCACAATGTCGCGCAATTTGTTGTAGATGTCGTCGGCAGCGGCAATCGCTTCGTTTTTGATACCATTGAAATATGCCTTGTCCTTTTTGTCGCCCTTGTTGATTTTGTCAAGGCTCGAATCGAGAATGTCAAGAGCCTTTTCAATCAGCCCCAACACGTCGTCCTTCTTTTCAGGATGAAGAACAATGACATTGCTGCAATCAGAAACTATTTCTGAAACTAAATACTTTACGTCGCTTTTTAAATCTCTAATACTTGCCATAATTGTAAATTTTTAAAAACTCACTAATATATAGTTTTTCGGAATATCCGCACAAAAGAAAATTGAAAGCGGTTTGGAAAAAAAGATTTTTCAAGGATATGGCACCTATAATTGGCAGTTAATTTTATACCGAACAGATGCTAATCTAAAGGTGCTAACCCTATAGGGACTACTCAATTCTTATGCCCATTACAAGAACATCGTCAATCTGGTCGTAATGACTACGCCAGGCGTTCCATTCCTTATCCAATATTGCCACTTGCTCCTCGTTGCTCTTCAAATGGCACTGCATCAGCACACTTTTAAATTGGTTGGTTTTCATTTTCAAACCGTCACTGCCACCAAACTGGTCGTAATATCCGTCAGTGAACATGTAGAGTTGGTCGCCATGTTTCAAGGCTATTTTTGAAGATGAGAAAGCGCGGTTTTCGTTGTCATAATAACCCACTGGCATACGATCTGGCTTGAGTTCGATGACTTTGTTGTCGCGAACAATATACATCGGCGTCATGGCTCCGGCAAACTCCATAATGTTGTTTTTCTTGTCGATAGATATGATTGACATATCCATTCCGTCGCCCGCAGATGGTTCAGCAGTTGCTTGGTGCAGATAGTTTATAACATTCATTCTGAGTCTGTTAAGTACAATGGCAGGTTGGACAATTCCCCTTTCATTCACAATCTTACTCAGCAACGATATTCCAATTAAACTTAGGAATGCGCCGGGAACGCCGTGCCCTGTGGAATCGGCACAAACAACCACAATACGGCCGCTCTGTTCTGCCATCCAATAAAAATCACCACTCACAATCGAACGCGGTTTGTAATAGCAGAAACTGTTCGGATAGTGCTTGGTGAGCACACTAACAGGTGACAGCATAGCCTCCTGAATACGTTTCGCATAGGTCAGACTGGATGTTATTTCCTCATTCATGGCCAAAATATCCTGTTGGGCTTTTTTCAACGAGGTTATGTTTGTATCGATGGCTATGAGTTGGCTGATTTCCATCGTATTCACATCGAAAATGGGTGATAATGTTGTCTGTACCCATAGTTTGATGTTCCATTTATTGCTGATTTGCGACTCCAGTTCAATTGATTGCCGCTCCGTATCCCAAGTCTTAATAATCTTCTTGATATCAATAGGATTAACCTTACTGAATCCAAGTGAATCATCGTTCTGAAGATCTTCGAGCGAGTATCCATATAGCCTCGAATAGCCGGAGTTAACCCAAATGGTGTGGCCATTGCTGTCAAACACACGAATTGCATTGTCGGTTTCGCGCACAATCAACGACATGCGCTCCAATTCCATTGTGTAGTTGAGCAGATTCTCCCGCTGCACTTCTATTTCCTCTTTCTGCTGCGCTATTTTGGCATTGATACGCGTCAAAGCCTTGTTATCACGGCTTTTCTGCAAAAACGACCATGCGAGCATGAACATCAGAATAAAGCCAATGACAAACAACCCTGCCAGCGACAATATTGATGACCTCTGACGGTTTATGGTTGAAGTATTGTCTTCGATGGTTGATGTTTTGCTATCATTCTCTGAAGCAAGCATATAAATCATATCACTTTGCCTTTTGAGCTCTGGCATCATGCCCAGAGAATCGATATCAACCAGACGAAGGTTGTAGGCAAGACTGTCGGCATAAAGTTGAGATATACGGAACAGATTTGCCGCTTTGCGGTAATCCTTGCTTTTGTAACTGATGTTGCCCTGCAACCTGGTCAGCACACTCAGTTTCAACCATGAATGCGTTCCCTCACACATTTGCCGGGCTTTTTCGGCATATATTTTGGCATTAGCAATGTCATCATGATTGATGTAATATTCGCCAAATCTGATGGTTGCATCGAACCAGACATCCGGGTTGGTATTGTTCTCATGCTCCGATTCAGTAATCGGATAGCCGTGCTCGATTGCAGACTGAATGTCATTCTTTTCAAGATACCAACACGCCAGTCCCAGATCAGCAGTTTCCGAACCGCGCTTGGTCTGGAGAGTGTCACTGACTTTCTTGGCCGACATATAGCACTCGAAAGCCTTGTTCAAATCGTTTTTCTGGATATACATACTGCCTAGCGAGCAATAGGCGTCTATCTTACTCACGCCAAAATTCTGGCGTTCGAAAATCATCAAAGCCTCCTCTGCATTCTTTTGAGCAAGATCGAAATCGTTTTTAATCTGATACATCTGCGCAATAAGCAGCAGCACTCGGCCATATTCAGGAGTGATGATATCAGTGCTGTACTCCCGCGACGCGTTTTGCAGAACCTTCACTCCTGTCACGAAATCGTTCGATGCAAAAGCATATTTTCCGGCTATGTAGTAGAATTTTGCAATCGCCTCAGGATCAGTAATCGTATCAAGATGACTAAGGCTTTTCTGCAGTATTGAGTCGCAATGATGAAAATCGTTTTTCGTGAGATATACCCAAGCAAAAAGGTTGTTGACATGGAATAGCAGATTGACGCTGTCGCGAATAACAATATTGTCATGAGCCTTGCGAGTGTAGTACATTGTGCTATCGGGGTGGCCCGACATAAAATACATTTCTGCAATACGCAAACTCGTCTTAATCTGCATCATATCATCGTCATAAGTGGCCAAAATGTGTTTATAAGCCTTTTCGGCTTCCACATAGTTGCTCTGACGCACATAACCGACAGCCTCCTCGTAGTCAGCATTCATCTTGGAGGCCAGTTTGCCTTCAATGCGTTTCCTTTCAGCAGAGACATGCAGTACCAAAAACAGCACAGCAAAAACTGTCAATATGAATTTAATTATTCTCAAAAAACCAACCGAGATTATATATAATGGCAAATGTATGTAAAAAATCACCAATCAAACAAATATTTTAAAAACACCCTTCCAAACCAACTTCTACCACATTATTGTCGCTCAATTCAACAAATCTTTTATATTTGAATCACAAAAAACAGGACAATGCAACAGTTACCATCGCGACTGCTTGAGAATGTGGTGAACGAGTTCGGGAAACTGCCGGGAATCGGCAAGAAAACCGCGCTGCGTCTTACTTTGCACATGCTCAACCAACCTGACGAAGAAGTGGAATCTTTTGTGTCGGCCATCAGCCAGATGAAAACCGACATCATGATTTGCCCTGAGTGTCACAACATTACAGAGACAGAAGGCTTGTGCGGCATCTGCGCCGACGAACGCCGCGACCACTCGCTCATTTGCGTCGTCGAAACAATCCGCGAACTTATTGCCATTGAGAACACCGGCCAGTACCACGGCATCTACCATGTGCTGGGCGGCCGCATCTCGCCGATGGACGGCATTGGTCCGAAAAACCTCAACATCGACAGCCTTGAAAGACGCGTGCAGGAAAACACCATTGCCGAAGTGATTCTGGCAACCAGCACCACCATCGAAGGTGACACAACAAATTTCTACCTTTTCCGCCGGCTCAGCCCGTTTGGTGTACCTATCACAACACTGGCTCGGGGTCTGTCGGTGGGCGATGAACTTGAGTATGCCGATGAAATCACTCTCGGACGCTCAATTTTGAACCGTGTGCCTTATAAGAACTGATTTACTGATTAATAGATTAACTGAATGAATGAGAAAATGATGATTGAACTGAATATTTAACTCCTAAATACTAATACTAACTCCTAATAACTTAATGACTATGGAACTTTCAGACAAAATCAAATACTGCGCCATCTGCCGAAACTCGAAACGCGACATGGAACGCGGCATTGTGTGCGGGCTGACAAACAACAAGCCCACATTTGATAAGCATTGTGCTGATTTACAGGCTTCGGCCAGCGACATTGCCGAACTGGAAGAATCGATGATTGGCGGCTCGCAAAAATCTGCCATCAAAATACTGACAGCCGTTCTAATTGTGGCGTTTGCCGTAGCCATGGGCGTTATGTGGCTGATTCATGACAATGAGACTCAAGCCAAGCACAAAAAGCAAGCCGAGAAAATCGCCAAAATGATGAGATACGATGCAATACAAGACCTTGTCGATGAAAAACTGGCAACTCTGCCGCAACCTTTTCATGGCGATATGGTTTTCGACAGCATTGAGCACCATAAAAAGTACATCACATTGGCGATAAGAATGCCAGAAGGCATCTATGCCCAAAACTACACTGACAACCAATTGATTTGCGAATCAAAATATAGGCACTCCGAGGTGTTGAAACATCTGCGCAACGAGGATCGAGAGTTGTTGGAAACATGCCTAAGCGACTCTCTGCAAATACGTTACGCGTTCCATGAAACAACCGGATTCACAATGTACACCATTGTAGTCCACCCCAATGATATTGAGCAAGCACTCAAACCAAACGGACCATTCCGCTGCCCACAAAAGGATTTTGAGCGTGTGTTGAAGTATGATACGAAAACACTTCCGTCCGACATTGTAAGCAAAATTCAACTGTCGGCCATAAAAATGGACTATAGTGCTAACAAACTGACGCTCAATCTGCGAAGCCGACGGAAAGATCTTACTAAAGGCGCGGCAATGGAAAAATTGGTTAAGACCGATTTGTGGAAAAGCGCCAACGACCTTTATGCGGTTAAAATGCTGATGCTGAACGAAGGAAGCATCGATTTCCGCTTCATCGGCACCGATGACCGGCTTGTGGAATCAGTAGTGATTGGTCCCGATTTCTACCAAAACAAATAAAAAGCGATGAGAATTTTCATAATCGGAACAGGAAATGTAGCCACTCACCTGTCGGCCGCTCTGCTCAAGGCCGGACACGATATTGTTGGTGTTTGCGGTCGCGATTTCAGCCACACCGAAGAATTAGCAAAAAAACTGAATGTCAAGCCGTTCAGCAGTGTCAGTTCAATTCCTGCTGATGCCGAAGCATATCTGATCAGCGTGAGCGACGACAGCATTGCCGATGTGGCCGCGCAGATGCCTGACGTTGAAGGCATTGTGGCACACACTGCAGGCAGCGTTCCAATGAGTTCGCTGGCTCGTTTCCGCAATCATGGTGTTTTTTATCCACTGCAATCGTTCAGCAAAAGCCGGGCTATCGACATGAGCCGAGTGCCGCTCTGCATTGAAGGCAACAACAACAATACCGCCAAAACGCTCTCTGCACTGGCCCGTACGCTCAGTTACGATGTGCGACCAATGACGACCGAACAGCGCGCACATCTGCATCTGGCAGCCGTGTTTGCGAGCAATTTTGCCAACTGCATGTACACCGAAGCGGAAAACATCCTGAAAGATAACGACATACCATTCGACATCATGCGAGAACTGATTGCCGAAACAGCAGCCAAAGCCGCCGACATGGGACCTACTGCTGCGCAAACCGGTCCTGCGCGCCGCGGCGACAACAAAGTGATGAGCCGGCAATTGGAACTGCTGCCCGACATCGGGTTGCAAAAAATGTATAGTTTTGTGTCGGGAAGAATTCAAGACAGATACAAGCCAACCGACAAATAAGTTGATTGTATCGTCCGATGAATCAAAATTTTACACAAATGACGAATTTCAAGGAAGATTTAATGAAAGTGAAGGCGTTTGCCTTCGATATTGACGGTGTATGCACCGATGCCACAATGATTTGCCTGGCCGACGGACAACAAGTTCGACAATCGAATACACGCGACGGCTTTGCACTGCGCTTCGCACACGAACATGGCTACCCAATTGCCATCATCAGCGCGGGCAAGAACAACGCAGGTGTTGTGCAGCGATTCGAGAGTTTGGGCCTTACCGACCTTTTCATCGGCGACCTAGCCAAAGTGCCAGCTTTCGATGCCTTCCTAAAGCGCCACAACCTGACCGATGACGACGTGCTATATATGGGCGACGACGTTCCAGACTATCCGATTCTGAAGCGTGTGGGCGTTCCTACCTGTCCGGCCGACGCCACAAATGATATCAAGCCTTTTGTCAAGTACGTGTCGGAATTCAACGGCGGCCACGGCTGCGTGCGCGATGTGATTGAGCAAGTGCTGCGCGCCCAAGGACGATGGGTGAATTTTGAAACCGAGAATTTCCTATAGCGACAAACTGATTATCAATCTTTTTTTTAAAAGAGCAACAATCAGCATTTGTTTTTTAATCAGTGCAATAGAATAAAAAAGGCTGTTCCGCTTGGAACAGCCTTTTTATATTAAACTTCATCTAACTAATTAGAAGTTGAAACCTACACGAAGAGTGGGTGATGCAATGAAGCCTATGCTGCTGCATTGGCCAACATTGGGTTTAATTCCCGGCTGCTCCTTGTATTGAACAGCAGCGTAGGTGTAAGAGAACAAATCAAATTGGCAACCGATGATCAAGCCACCGTTGAACACGTAGTCAGCACCGAAAACAACGGCACCGCCAATGTTCCAAGTCTCAGCAAAAGCCTTGCTGCTATGCTCAATCTCTGAAGCCGCGTCAAACTTGTACTTCACCTCGCTACGACCATAAGAACCTCTACCGCGCAAACCAACAAATGGTTTGGCGCTGCTACCCATGTTGATGCAAAAATCACCACCGATGAATGCAGAATAGTTCATATTGATACGGTCCGGTGTTTCACCATACGATGGAATCATGGCGTCAGGAACACCTGGCGTTGCTGTATGACCCGGTTTGTACGTGCGGTTGAAACCACCGCCCAAAAGCAATCTCATTTCGGGCGACAAGTATGCACCTGCCTCGAATCCGAGAACTGCACCTTTGTCAGTCCAGTTTGGCGATTCAGCCTCTGCTGCAAAGCCACTGTAACTGAGCGATGCGTCCGCATTTAAGAAACTGTTGTAGCCAACCGTTACGCCGAGGTAGAGAGGCTTGTCTTGAGCGACAGCCGAACCTGCGAACGCTAACAGCGACATAACAGCTACTGACAATAATCTTCTCATAATCAAAACTTTTTATATTGTTAGTTTAGATTATTTGATTACTCAGCAGCCGGTGTTTCTGCTGCAGGAGCGCTTTGAGTGTTCGATGATGTCAGAAGTTTGCGGTATTTCTCTGCTAAAGCTTTTTGCACGGTAATATCGCTGTTGATTTCAGCAATCAAAGTCTCATAGTAGCTAATAGCAGTTGCGTCGTCAACGATGTCGTTCTCAATAACTTCGTTAATCTTGCGTTTAGCATTCTCGATAGCAGTGTTGTAACCGTCGATAGCATCTTCCAAAGCTGCGATTGTAGCCTCGTTGTCGCTGACAGTATATGCATTGTAAGCGGCTGCGATTGTAGAAGCATCTGCAGCAGCAGATTCCAAACTATAAATCTTCTTGGCATTTTCTACGTACTTGTTGAGAAGGGCCTCATAAACCGAATACTCAACCTCTGAACTTAATACGTCAATCATAGAATTAACGTTGTCCTGCAAAGACTTATATTGAGCCCATGCATTGTATTTGCCTGGATATGTGGCGTCTGTCTTATCATCCGGAATAGCCTCTTTCAGTTGTTTAACGTACTCACCAAGAGCTGATTTATACTTCTTAAGATCTTTATAAGTATACTTGGTGTAAGTTTGGAAAGCGAAACCGTTCTCATCCTCAAGTTGCAGAGAAACTGAACTAATCATAGATGTTGCAGTATAAGAACCTGTACCCGGGGTATCATCATCATCTGCATAATAGAAATCGTAAACAGAAGCATTCTTGGTAAGACCATCGGCGTCAACATAATAATATAAAGGCTGACCATAAAGTTTGTTCATAGCCTTCACCCATTTGTTTTCATCCAACTTGTTATTCTGATATTTAACAGTTGCAGTATAACCACCAAGCAACATGGCGATTTTTGCAGAATAATCAGCAGTAACACCTACTGAAGTACCGCTGTAACTTTTGTTATAGCCTTCTTGTGTCAGTTGGATCCAGTAATCCTGAGCATCTTTAAGGGCCTTTTCTTCTGCAATGTTTGCATTGATAATAGCCTCATCAATCTGCTCTTGAGTCATACCGGCCATCTTCTTCTGAGCAGCAATTTCGTTTTCTTTGTCCTTGATGTCTTTCTGATTGCGGGCAATAACAGTGTTCTGGTAAGCAATGGCAGCCTCTTTTGCAGCCTCGTGAGTGAGTTTGCCTGACTTAACACCATCCAAATCCTCTTGAGCCTGTTCCAAGTCGCCCTGAAGTTTTTTAATTGCACTAACAGCATTGTTGTAGTTAGTCCAATACTTGCCTTCCAAAGCCACTTTCGAACTTTCCAAATCAACTTTCGAACTTTCCAAGTTAACCTTCTTTTGGTCAAGTTGAACCTGACGCAATTCCTTAACTTCGTCCGACTCTGAGTCGTCAACGCAAGATACAAATGCGGTACCCAAGCAAAGAGCACCCATCAATAAAAAACTCTTTTTCATCATTAAAAATTTTTAAATTAATTGGTTATTAATAGTCCGAAACAATAGCGTTTCTGCAGGCAAATGTAATATGGTATTTTGAAAAACGAATAATAATCTCAAAAAAATCCACCAAAACCACTTAAATATTGATATATGCACCTACTCAACCATTTTTCAACATAATTTGTGTTTTATTTAGAAGATGCCTTATTTTTGCATAAAAATATGACAAACATGGAAAACAAAATAAAAATTGGTGTCACCCATGGCGACATCAACGGTACAAGTTACGAGATAATGCTCAAGACTTTCATGGAGACACGATTCGAAGAAATCTGCACACCTGTTGTTTACGGTTCTCCCAAAGTGGCAGGCTATTATCGGAAAGCGTTGAACATAAACAACTTCAATTTTAATCAGGTACAAAACGCCAGCGAAGTTCAAGCGCACAAAGCCAACATGATTAACGTTTTGGGCGACGAGGTGAAAGTTGAACTTGGCAAAGAAAGCCAATTGAGCAGCGATGCCGCCATTGTCTCTCTCGACGCTGGCATCAAAGACATTGCCAATGGCGAAACTGATGCTTTGATTCTGAATCCTATAAATACGAAAATTGCGACAGGACTGAACGCCAGCAACCAGTTCGACTACGTGAGACAAAAACTGAACGCTGGGAAAACCGTCACAATGCTTGTGAACGATACCATTCGCGTTGCATTGCTTGCCGACGCCACTCCTATGCGAGATATATCGAAACACATTACTACTGAGAATGTTGTGTCGAAACTGCATATCATATCAGATGCACTGAAGACCGATTTCGGTATTGACAAACCGAAAATTGCAGTCCTGGGCTACAACCCTAATTGCACCACAACTGCCAATCCCGAGCGTGAGGAGAAAGAGATTCTGCTTCCGGCCATTGAAACCGCAAATAATGAGGGTGTTTTAGCCATGGGTCCGTTTGAGGCCGATGAAGTTTTCGGAACCCCACTTTTCAAGGAGTTCGATGCCGTACTGGCCATCTACTACGAACAAGGTCTTGTACCGTTCCGAGCATTGAGTTATGACGATGGTGTCCGCTATCTACTTGGCATTCCTCAACTTTGCATTGCTCCGTTCCAATCAATAGGATATGATATTGCAGGACAAGATGTTGCCATTCCAAATGCTTTCCAAAAGGCAATTTATCTGGCATGCGACATCGTCAACAACCGAATTCAATACAAGAATCTGACAGCAAATGTTCTGAAAAAGCACAGTATCAGTGACTAACCTCGCGAAATAGTAGTTTGGATTGGCCCCGATTTTTGGAAAAAAGGAATTGGAACCCGCGCCTGCCAATGGATGGCGGATTTTGCAAATTCATAACTGAAAATAAACAAATTATCAGCAACAATTAAAAGCGGGAATGTGGCGGCGAAACGGATTGCGGAAAGAATGAAAATAACTCGCAACGAATTCTAACTAACTAAAAAAACAACAATATGACAAAAATCACTTTCGCCGTAATTGCCGCAGCCGCTATGCTGTTCGCATCGTGCACAAAAGCACCAACAACCAATTTTAGTTTTGAATCATCTGACCTGTTTTTCGAAATTGCTGACAGTCTGTCGCAAAATCAAAAAGTTGCGGAAGAGACGTGGGCAAGGCTTTTCGATACGAAAGGCTATAAAACACTATGTGATGACGATGAAATGAACGATGTCCGCCGGGCTGCGGAATTGGTGTTTGCCCCAAACAAAAAAGCCGAACTTGACAGCATACTGAAGGCGCCATACGATTCAGATGATGATGTTGATTTGAAGATGAAAATACTTGTCAGGAATTATGTCAACCTGCAGAGTCATTTTGATGACGCAAAGAAGTTCCGCACATCATACGATTTCGGAAAAGTTAAAACTGCCGCCACCAAAATCGTTCACGATTTTTTGCCTTCGCCCGTTGACTCTCTGCTCACCTTCCCGAACATCGAATTCTTCTGCTACGCCCGCGACGCTAGCAATTGCGGCAGCTGCATCATATTCGACTTTAATTACTTTTACTTATACCCGCAAGGTTGCATCGAATCAATGGCTCACGAAATGTTTCACAACTACAGATACAATTTCACAAACGACGACATCATCTACAGTGAGCCGTTGCTTATCGTTCTCGACCATCTGCAAGACGAAGGTATTGCCGACCTTATAAACAAAAAGAGTTCAGAAAGCGCAGCAAAAAAACTGACTGAATTGGAATATCCCGAATTATACGAGCAAAAATATCTTAAAGCATTGAACAACAGTTCGGAACTGCTTGCCGAACTTGAGAGTCTGACATTCCAAAATCTTGACGGTGAATTATCTGACGATGACTACAAAAAGCAGATTTACAATTTGTTTCCATTCAAAGGGCATCCTGTAGCATACAAAATCACTCAATTATTCATCAAACACGGTTTGAGAGACCAAATGATGGAAACGTTTGACAACCCTTTGGAATTCATCAAATTATACAACTCGATTGCCGAAAGCGAAGGACTGTACGTATTCAGCGACCGCTTTGTAAGTCACATAGAGCAACTTTTCACAAAGCCACAACCAGCAGAGTAACAAACTCTTGTTATACTACCACAAGTAATTGTATGCGTACAAGATAGCAGCCAATTCGGCCAAAGTCACGAGACCTTCAATTCTCATTAACTGATCGCTGTAACTTGTAGAGTCGCCTTTATAGATTCTACCACTCTCAATTCTGAAAAGTTGGTCGCTGTAACTCGTAGAGTCTCCTTTATATACCCTACTATTATCAACTCGCATCAGTTGGTCGCTATAACTAGTAGAATCGCCTTTATAGATTCTGCCGTTTTCGATTCTCAATAGTTGGTCACTGTAACTTGTAGAATCTCCTTTATACACCCTACCGTTATCAACTCGCATAAGTTGGTCGCTGTAACTTGTTGAGTCGCCTTTGTAGATTCTGCCATTCTCAATTCTGTAGAGTTGGTCGCTGTAACTTGTTGAATCGCCTTTATACACTTTAGCCATAATACCGATTGTTTGAAGTTCGCCTATCTTGTTGCTATATTATCGACAGTCAACACCTTATGCAACCACATTCGGTTTCTCAAGGCCATAGCCTTTGCGGGCATCTTCGCGTTTCAGCATCAGCGCAAGCAGCAAGGCCACAATGCCGAACAAGGCGAAAATCACCATTGGCAGAGTGTAGTTGTACTGCGTAACCTCGGTGCCATTGACAACGCGCACACCGGCACGGCAATATTTGTCCAAAACATAGCCAATGAACAGCGGAACAAAGCCAAGACCAATGTTCTGCACCCAGAAAATGAGCGCGTAAGCCGAGCCGAGCAGTTTCTGCGGAATGATTTTTGGCACACTCGGCCACATTGCCGACGGCACAAGCGAGAAGGCCACACCCAGAACAATCATTATGAAGGCGGCGAACCACCAATAGTTCATGAGCGGAAGCGCGAACAAGACGTGAACCAGGATGAGCAGCAGCGAGCCGATAATCATAATGGTTGCGCCACGACCTTTTTTGTCGTAGATGCTGCCAAAAAGCGGTGTCATTATAAGGTTACCAAACGGAATCAGACTCGGGATGATGCCCGCCAGCGTGGTGCTGACACCGTATTTGTTCTCCATTAGCGATGCGGCGTACTTCATAAATGGGAACACTGCCGAGTAGAACATAAGGCAGAGTAAGGCTATGAGCCAAAATCCGCGATTGGTGATGATGAGTTTTAGGTCTTTCACTTTGAAGATGTCATCGGCTTCGCCTTGTTGCTGGGCCACTTCGGCATCGAAACGCTTATCCATCTGACAGAATACAAGATAAGCCAACAAACCGATGCAGAGCAGAACGGCCGAGAAGAGCAGCGGAGCCGAGAGCGAGAAGTGGTCGACAATCATCGGGCTGAAGACCAGGGCGGCGGCGGTTCCAAGTCGCGCAACAGCCACCTGAACACCCATTGCCAAGGCTAACTCTTTGCCAGCAAACCATTTAGCAACAATCTTCGACACTGTGATTCCGCAGTTCTCGGTGCCCACGGCAAAAATGGCGTAACCGAAGCAGGCCACAAACACCTGAGTGCGCATTCCGAAAATGGTGCCAGCCGAAGCGTCGGGCGATATGTAATTCACTGCATAATACTTGATTAACGCGCCAGTGAACATCAACACACAAGTGACAATTCCGGTGAACCTCACTCCCATCTTGTCCAAAATGATGCCGCCGAAAATGAGCATGAACAGGAACACATTGAACCAGCAATAGGCCCAGTTGAACTGTCCGAACTCAAGGCTTGTCCAGCCCATTTGCTCCTCGAGCATTGTCATAAGCGGCGAAAGCGCATCGGTGAGGAAATAACCCCACATCATTGTGAATGATACAATTATGAGCGCCACCCAACGGGCTGCCTTCGATTCACTTAATAGTTTTGCTCCTGTTTTCATTGTTTTTCAGTTTATTAGCGTGCCTCCGACGGACACTTAGTTAGTTCGGCAAAAGAAACACTTCTATTCCAAAATGACAATTAAATTGTTAGCGTAAAGTTGTTTTGTACTCGAGAGTGACATCACCACCAACGGAATTTGTACCTGCACCGACATCATAGGTATCCAGCGACGGGAATGCACTATCCACAAACAAACTCCGCCAATCGATGGATTGGTTGTAATGGTTGATATGCCGCACCGTCATATCGAACGCGCCTTCGCCCGTATAAATAACTTCGTACTCATAGTGGTCTTCAACCTCAACCCGTTTGATGGTGTACTTGCAGGCTATCTGGTGCTTGACAGAGCCGTTCAATATCTCCCGGAGTCGATCAAAATCCTTATTCTTCGGATTGTTCCAATCATCAACAAATTGTTGCAATGTTTTAATGAAGAACCTATAGTCGGTATTGATGACGAACTGACCAGAAGCGGAGTCGCCCACAAACTTACCGGCTATGTCATCTCCAATGGTGAAGTTGCCGAGAGAATCGACAGTGATAAAGTCGTGTCGGTTGAAGAACCTTTCCACTTCCGTACACCATCTCACTTTGTTTTTATAGAAGTTTATCGTGTCCGACATATAAACCACTTCACCCGTGATAGAGTCGGAATATTGGTCCAGCATGTCATAACCTGAACTATAAACCATTACCGAGGGTGGTGTATAAGTCAGTTTGAGGTTCTCAATCCTATTGGTCTCCACTTTCACACCTTGCGCGAGGTCGATGTCAATAATTCGGTCAACGGTACCATCCAATTGGAAACTATACTCTTTCTCCGGCAAACCTTTCTTATCATACAACGTGAGTTTAAATGGAACCATATTACGCACCAGGGCATATGTGGTGAAACTACCCATATCAGCCTTTCCTTCATCGTCAATAATGGCTTGCCACTTATCAGCGTCAGTAGCATACTCAGGAATAACTGTAAAGCCTATTCTGCGCCCTGCAAAGTCTGATTTTTCGCCCTCTTTCCCCGACCATGACGAGTCTTTAACGCGAATAGTCACTTTCTTTCCCATGAACTTAGCCATGCTGTTTACTTTGGATGTCATTCGTTTTGATGCCAGTGCAATCTGTTTCTCGCGGAGAGCCTCAAAGACATCACCGAGGGTATTGTTCATCAACTCGGCAAAATACTCATCTGAAATCTGTTGTTGCAGAGCCTCAGTCTCATTCATAAATGTTGAGAGTCCTTGAGTTTTTGCCCACGCGTAGGCATAGGTGCGTACGTCCTGATTATCCTCCCAGAACCTGTCGCAATAGCGACGCACCGATTGCTCTATATAGGAACGGAGTCTTTCTTCGTTCATCTTCGCTTCAACAAAGGCTGGATAAAAATAATCGTACCAGTCCTTTTTGGTACGGAAGTAACCATGCTTTGCCGGTGTGCCGTCGGCATTATTATTGAAACGCGAATCGGGTGCCAGCACTTTATAGCCTGCGGGACTGTAGTAATAACGGTAGGCTTGGCGGAAAAGGTCCACCTTGCGCTCGTTAACCATAGTGCCGAATTTCTCCAATGCCACACCAATGACGGCCACCAAACTCATGGATGCCGCCATGACAGGCGTTCCGATAGCACTGGCTGCCGAACCGACAGTCTTTGCCATCAGCACTTTAAGTGTATTGGATGCCACACCTATGTTATCGCCTTTCAGGTCGGCCCGAACAACATCCAAGATTGTCAGTGCCGTTCCTATCTCACCAAGAATATTTACGGTTTTGTCAATCGCTTCCGGTTTGAAGTCCAACAATGGTTCCGTTACACTGACAACGGCAGTATAAAATCCATCCAAGCCAAGAGACTGCCATAGACCCAGTTCATCTTTGAACTTTATCGCCTGTTCCACTTCCGGTGAATCAGAGCCTAAGATATCAAGCAATACTTTTGTACCCTGATTGAAGTTATAAACCACAGGAAACTCTTCAAACGCTCTAAACACTTCATCTTTGGTTCGGTCATTGAGAGTGTAGAATAAGGAATAGAACGACAAATGGTCGGTGAGAATAGTGGCTACTCCCGCATCCTTGTCATACTCAAAATAGACAGGCTCCCACTCATCTATTTCGGGATTGTAATATGCCGCGCCTACCTTTTGGTCTGCAGGAGCATCTAAGGGAATTGTTATTTTCGCCACACCGCTCAGTTCGTGTACCACTCCTGAATCAGTCAGCATGCTTATATCGATGCCCACACCGCCTGTAACACCTTGAGTAGGACGCGGAAGGAGTACCGAGTTGCGCACGCATATTTGTGCGCTGTCGTCAAAGGTGGTAGCATCAAAAGTGATGGTGCATTTCTGTGCTTTGACGGTGAGAGATGAGTCGTTAATGGTAAAAATCTCCGCACCCTCATACACAAAACCCGGTTTCCACGTTATGCTGTCAATATTAGCGGTTTTGGTTGTTATGTCGTTGCGCCCGTTCACACTTATAGTCACCATTGCCTCGCCATTCTCATCTTCGCTGAAGCGGATTGTGCTAACCTCGCTGATATCTATCAAAGTCCTCGACGAATCTCCATGCACCACCATTTGATAGTTCAAAGCCTGTGGTGGAAGTGGCTTAAAATCTTCCTCGTACATGGTGGTGATATAGTCGCCGAACTTGCGCCAGCCTGGTGCATCTGCATAAAGTTTTTCAGTCCCTTCCGGCACCTGCAGATAAACATTCTTCTCCGGGTCGGCAAAAATCTCGTCACTGAATGTGGCATCAGAAATAACGGGAGGAACCATAAACGGACAAGTGACATCAGCATATGAGTATTTGGGCTGTTTGCATTCACTAAATGCTCCTTCCAAATCCACAATTGTTTGCGGAATATTAAAACTGCTCATTTTCCCGCGCACACACCCTGGTGCCATCTTAATTAGTGTTTCCGGCCAAATGCCCGAACCCGGGGAACTTAATGCGATAAGAAGACACGTCTTGTCCTTATTATAGATTATAGGGTCAAAATCGTCGGAATAATATGGGTTAAGAGAATCCACAATCAAGTATGGCACAGTACTGCCTTCAAACATTCCGTCAAAGGCCGATGGCGCTATTTCCCGCACTTTTGGACCGATGTGGAAGAACTGCGAACCCCTTCCCCAACGACCGCCATACGTTGCTGAGTCTCCGATGATTTCCAGATTCTTGAAATAGGTGTCTGCACTCAGCGTAGCACCATAAAAGGCTTTTTTGTTGATTTTGACGATGCAATTTTCCCACTCGCCTCGCTGGGGCCGTGAGTTTGCAAAGGCTTCCTCGTCTAATTCCAATTGGCGGCTCTTGCTCACAATCTCGTTGAGCGGGCAGAGTTCGAATGCTCTCTTACCAATGCGTTTCACGTTCTTGCCGATATACAAGTAGTAGACATTGGCCACTTGGAACGCATCATCGGGCACCACCTCCATTTTATCACTCAATATGACAGAGTCTATTGTTGAAAGAATGAACGCGAAACGGTCGATGGTCTCAATGTTGTTTCCGAAAGTAATCTTATCGAAGTTGCCCTTGTTGTAAAATGCCTGTTTGCAGATGCGCGTGACAGCATATTTATTGCCGGTACTTTCATCGGTGATGGTATCGGGAATGACTATCGCTCCGTTATCCACGTTCACTCCACCGCCCAAATAGTCAAGAATTTCCGCATTGCCGTTTGGCAGCAGTCCATATTTGATATTATCCACAATCTTCTCCTCTGCGTCATACGGACGGAAGTTTGTCCAAATCTGTACATCGTTGATATATATTGGCACAGCCGAAAGCCGGTAGAAGCCGTCAGTATATCCGCCCCAACCATAATTGAAGTGGAAATAGTTGTTAGCCGTGTAGCCGTCACAAATGAGTGCGTGTCCGTCACCTTCCTCCGGATAGCCTGAGTAAAGCACGGGGCGCCCCTCGTCGAGTTCCGCCTTCAGTGCTTCACGCACATCGGCTGCTTTGTTGCCAGTAATAGATTGGACTCCAGGCTCGTAACCGAAATTGCGTACCAATGCCTCACTGCCAAAACCTGTAGGACTGCCGTTGGGTTGGCAATAGCGTGTTCCCATCGCCTTTCCCACATCAGCCATTAATTTGGCAACGGCATCAGCCTGCTCCCAAGTGTAGCCGTGTTCATAGTCATCGAGCATATTATCCCAGTCGTACGTGCGGCCGGAAAAATCCACTTTCATCCATACACTATCTGCGTTCCAATCATAAACAGAATCTTTTGTTGCCTCAGGCCAACGCCAAAAACGCATAACTTGAGCCACTGCGGTTGGTACACATCCGGTATAGCATTGGTCTCGAATGAAACGGTTATACGGACTTGTCTGGTTCCATTTGGATTTGATTAGCGGCTCCACTATCATATCGCCTAAATAAGAAGGGTAATGGCCAAAATCATCCGCCCAACTGTCAGTTATGTTTTTGGCAGCCGATTTGTCCGCAGCCAACGAAAGATTATTTCTCAGGCTGTCAATACCAACAGAATATTCGCTGAGAAGGTCTTGCAATTGAACGGGGGCATCGGCATAATTGAACGAACCGTGGTCGCAGTAGCCGAGCACTTCCACCTCGGTTCCGCTTTCGCCCGAAACGATTACAAAACCTTGGTCGTCACCAATATTAACGATATACACATTGCTAGTATTCTTCACCACGTGCGAAGGCATTTTGTAAGCCATGAAAAGTGTATAATCCTCACTGGCAGGCGCCTTGCAGTTGTCGGACTTTGCCGCTTGTTCGTGCTGCAAAAACTTACCCGCTATCTCCAATGCTTGCTGTTCACTGATATTCTCAGCGAAAAGACTACACGCCGTGGTGGCGGCAATCAATAAAGAACATAGTTTTTTCATGGCTTCACGAACTTAAAGGTTACATTTCCGTTTTGTAGAATATATACGGCTCCGCGGAAACTGTCGGTTGGAACCGTTGCATAGCCGTTGCCGTCAAGGCGGTACTGCGCAGCCTGCGTGCCTTGCACAGTGTAGATATTCACTATCGAATTAGGTGTTCCGCCATTGATGACTATCTGCCCGTCGCGGAAAGAAAAAATCTCTGGCACAATATCAGGCGTGTCGATGTTATCTACTATTGGCTCTTCTATTTCTATGTCCGCTTTCTCAAACGACACTTTCTTCAACTGGTTAATCGGATATTGCACAGTTGTTCCACTGGTACTGATGATAAGGTGCGTTGCGGAATAACTCAATTCTGGTTTGTCAGCGAATGCAAACATCGCCACCTCGCCACTCTGTTGATATATTGCCACGACATTTTGCTCAACCGCCATAGTCGTTACGGGAAAAAGCAATAAGGAAAGAAGTAATTTTATTCTCATAACTTATCGTATTTGAAAGATACAACCTTACAACTTTTTTCCCACAAATACAAGTTTTTGCGCCATAAATTACTCGAATTCAGACGTCTTTAACATATTATGATATAAATCAAGAGTTTTCAAAAAAACTCCTCGCCAACCATTATTTTCTCATCCCTTCCACCTTCGATTTCAGGGCGCGGTAGGTGCCGTCTTCCTGAATGCACATTGTGCGCATAATCTGCTCTTTTTCAAAGCCTTTCGCCTGAAGGATTTTGAAGAATGTCTGGCGCGGGTTGAGCGAGTTGTATTCTTCTTCGATTTGTGCCAAAAGGCTCAAATCCAATGTTTTGTAGTACTCAAGGAAACGCTCGTAGTCGCGTTTGTTCCACTGGCCGCTGTTGCCGCCGCGGGCGAAAATCTCTTCGTAGAGTTGCTTGCCCTGGCTGTAGATTTCGGCGTAGCGGCTTTCGATTTCGTTGATTTTGCGCTGTAAGCGGGCTATTTCGCGCTCATTGTCAGCCGATTCGCCTGCTGTGCGCAACTCTTCAATCTTGTCGTGCGACTCTTTCAGAATCTGGCGGTTTTGAGCCAATTCGCGCTCGTAGCGGCGGCGCTGGCGGACGAAAACAACCGTCAGCAGGGCAATCAGCGCGGCAAAACCCAACACCAAAGCAAAAACAATGCGCTGGGTGCGATTTTGGTTTGCAAGTCGCAGTAAATCAAAATCGTAGTTGGTGCTGGCAGAATACACTCGGCTGCTTTCGGTGATACCCTGAAGAATATTATGGTATAACTGAATCAGTTCGGCAGCCGTACGGTCGGCTTCGGCTGACATACCGTGGCGGTGGTAATAATGGAAAAAATCTTCAGTAACAAGGAATCGGTTCCCGTCGCCTATAAATGCGCTATTCTGATAAAAATCAATGGCATCCTGCAATCGGTTCAACCAAAGATAACTCTTTATGCGTGCAATTTTCGCGCCGTCGTTCCACGGATTTATCTCGGACGCCTTGAGCGAATAGCGAAGCGATTTCTCGGGTTCTTCTTCGGCAAAAACAAGTGCGTAATCGCACAAAAATCCATAATTGGCGGTGTCGATTTTTTCACTTTCGCGCACATAATATTTTGCGCTGTCAATCATTCCATTAAGATAGAAAATGCTGATTTTTGCGTCGAGATAGTGAGCCTTTTGGTCGGTGCTGCGGGTGTAGGGGCGCATTTTCTCGACAAGTCCCATACCGCGTTCGCCTAAATCGAAAGTACTGCCATCGGCAGTAAACCGCCAATATGCAATATGAAACTTCAACTCGTTGTTTGTGAGTGTTTTGGCGACATCTTCGGCCTGACGCAGAACAACAACGCTCTTGGCATAGTCGCCTGAGAACAGATTCTTAACCGACTTCAGATATAGCGTCCACGCAAGTTTCTCTGAATCAGACGTTTTGCGATAAAAATCGATACAATGGTTGAGCCGTGTGGTGTCAAGGCTTTTCCAATCGAGCAACGTGAATTTGCCTTTGTAGAGTGATTTCAAGAGCGTTAGATAAACGCTGTCGGCATCGGACAACGGTTGCTTGAGGTCGGACTCGTGGTTTTTCAGATATTCTTCGGACATCTCGTACTCGCCATCGCAGAAAAGCGCGTAGGCACGGTCGAAAATGGGTTGATTTTCAGACTCTTGGGTGCAACCGAGCAGAACGGCGGCGAGAATTATCGACAATAATGGTTTGAGTTTCATATAGTTACCGATTTGTTGCAAAAGTATTAAATATTTTGCGTTTATAACGACGGCAAATTTGGGGAAATGTGGCACACTTTTATAGCCACGAAAAACACAGTTAGCGCGGAAATATTGCAAAATCTCGCCGCCGCCCGCCAAAAAGCCCCGTTCCCGAACCGAAAACACGGCTTTGTAAAACGCTGATTATCATTGGTGTTGGAAATGTTGCGGTTTTGGTACATCTTAATAATCAGCCGATTAGCCAAAAAGGCGGTTTTTCGGACGCTTTTCGGACACAATTTTCAGCAAAAAATCAAAAAACACACAAACGTCTAAATCGGAATTATAATCCTGACTATCAGCGTGTAACAAAACGGCAACGCTGTTAAGATTTTGCCCTTGCGAACCATTTATCGGGTTGAATATCAGCAATATGAACAGCAACGGCGCGCGAAAGCGTTGAACATCAATCGGTTAACTGCTGTAGATTTGTCAGTGAAGTCAGTTGACAATGGAAAATTGAAAATTGACAGTTGAAGGAATTAGTGAACAAACATTAAATAACAATTAAAAACTGAAAAAATGAAAAGATTAGTTTCAGCAGTTTTGGCGACCTTGTTTGGCGCGCAGATTGCAACCGCACAACAGACAATCAACGGACGCATCACCGACGGTGAGGCTCAACCTGTTGAATTTGCAAACATTATTCTAATGGCCGCCGACTCGGCATTCTTGGGCGGCACAGTGTCGGACCTTGACGGGCGCTTCACGCTTGCGCAACCCGCCAACGCACACTATATTAGTATATCGAGCATCGGCTACGAGCGTTTCTTGAAACCGATTGCTGAAGTATCTGATTTTCAGAACATCACGCTGAACGCGGAATCGACCGAACTTGGCGAGGTGACGGTGAAGGCCATCGCGCCGAAGACGCAACTGAAAGACGGCGCAATGGTGACAACCGTGCAGGGCACCACGCTTTCGCGGACGGCCAGCACCACGCGAATGCTGTCGAACATTCCAGGAATCATCAACCGCAACGGAAATCTTGAAGTCATCGGCCGCGGACAGCCCGAAATCTACATCAACAACCGCAAGGTGCGCGATTGGAACGAGTTGGAAACGCTGTCGCCTGAAAACATTAAGAATGTGGAAGTTATATCGTCGCCAGGGGCGCGCTACGACGCTTCGGTGACATCGGTGGTGCGCATCACAACCATCGCGCCCACGGGCGAAGGCTTCGGTTTCTCGCTTGAGTCGAGTTTCGGCCAGGGCTTCCGCGACTACACCCGCTGCTATCAGGAAAAGGCCAATTTCAACTATCGCAAAAACGGTTTCGACCTGTTCGCCAACTTCCGCGCCGACATCAACCAGAAGACGGGCAATCGAATGGACATCTACACCCTTAACAATTCCGACCACCGTTGGGAAACCAACAACTCGATTAAAGGCACGCAGAAAAACCAGTTAGTGCCGACCACCTTCGGACTCAACTACCAGATTGACGAGCGCAACTCGGTGGGCGCGCAGTTCACCCACAAAACCGTTATGAATGAGAAAACCAACGCCCGAAACACGCTCGACGTTATGCGCGACGGCCAGTTTTTCGACCACATTCTGACGCAGACCGAAGAGCGCCGCACTCACGATTTTGAGAACGACCTGAACGCCTATTTCAACGGCGCGATTGGCAACTTCACAATCGATTTTAATGCCGACTTTGTTTACAATCCTACTGAAAAAGAAGGCGTTACGCCCGAAGAGAGCGACAACTACGACGACCGCAACATTGTAACAACCAACAGTGTGCTGAACAAGTTGGCGGCCCAGAAACTTGTTGTGGGACACGAACTTATGGGCGGCCGCATCGACGTTGGCGCCGAGGCCACCTTCACCAACCGCACCGACGAGACTTCGAGCAACCTTGAAGAGTTTGTGCCGTCGGTGAGCAGCGAAGCACGGCAGAAGGCCATTGCGGGTTTTGCCGAGTACAAACGCACTTTCGCCCAAAAATACAGCCTTACGGCGGGCTTGCGCTACGAGCATCTGAACCTTGACTTCTACAACAACGGCCAACTTGACAACGAGGCTTCGACGGTCTATAGCGAACTGTTCCCGT